>JACQZE010000012.1 GCA_016207885.1 Nitrospirota bacterium
AAGAGACAATAATGAACTATGTGAAGAATCAAGGGCGAAATCCAAAAGAGTATGAGAGAATTTATAATAATAAGCAGTTAGTCTTGTTTGAGCAGTAAGTTTTTGATACCTCGTTCAGCTCTGCTGCGAGGTAGTTCATTATTTACTTTGTTCCTTCCGGAGGTTTTGGCTTCATAGAGCGCGGAGTCGGCCTTTTTTATCAGTTCTTTGCCGTCTTTGGCCTCATCGCTGTAGCATGAAACGCCGAGGCTTACCGTCACTTCGGTCTTTGTCTCTACGGATCTCCTGATCTTTTCAGCGACTATACCGGCGCCTGTCAGGTCGGTTTCGGTAAGTATGATTATGAACTCTTCCCCGCCGTATCTTGCGGCGAGGTCAGCTCCCCTTACGGCATCTGTCAGGAGCTTTGAGACCTGGACAAGTATTCTGTCGCCTGCCGTATGGCCGAGGGTATCGTTGTATTTCTTGAAATGGTCAACATCAAGCATGATGACGGAGAATGGCCTTCCTCCTGTTTTTGCCTTTGCGTAAACATCCTCTAAAAAAGTATTCATCATACGCCTGTTCGGAATGCCGGTGAGCGGGTCATGGAGCGATGACTTCTTTGCTTCTTCGTACATCCTCGCGTTGTCAAGCGCGATGCCCGTCTGGTTGGCGACGGATTTGAGAAGTTCAATGTTCCGTTCGTCCATATCAAAATCTGCAGGCACATAGAGACATAAAACACCTATCACAATCTCCCTTGCCTTAAGCGGAATGACGATACTTCCGTGGCGGTGCTTCCCTGCATACTTGACCGTATGCCGCGGGTCGGTCACGGAATCATGGGATATTATGCTTTCTCCGGTCTTTGCCGCAAGTCCGCACAGGCAGTCGCCGACCTTCAATTCGCTGTGCAGGTCGATGAAGTAACCTGAATGGCCTATATGGGAGACGAGTTTCATCTTCTCCCCCTCAAGCAGGAATATGCTGCCTGTGAGCACTGTTTGAAATATATCGAGGTTCTTCAGCGCGGACAATATCCTGGAGCATAGTTCGTTCATCTCCATCGTCTGATTTATTACGGAAGCGATATTGTTCAGTATCGAGAGGTCGTTCCTGCTTCTCAGCAGCTCCTCTTCCGCAGCCTTGCGCCCGGTTATGTCCATCATTATCCCTCTTATGCCGACAATGCGCCGCCCTTCTGTATAAAGATCGGGGTTCATCTGCACGAAAGCCTCGCTGCCGTCCTTCCTGAAGATGCGCGCTTCCACATCTTTCGGGAATTCCCCGGTCTCAAGGCCTTTTAAAAATACTTCAGCTACCTCTTTTCTTACTTTAGGATCTATGAATTCCAGCAGCGGCCTGCCAATCAATTGCTTAGGGTCATCAAAGCCGTTGATCCGTGCGAATGCATTATTTGCGAAGGTGATGACCCCTTTTTTATCTGATATGAAAAAACCTTCATTTATTTCTGTGACGAGATTGCGGTATTTTCGTTCTGACTCCGAAAGCGCCTCTTCCGCCTCGTTCCGCCTGACCGTGTAATATTTTATTTTCTTCAGTAAACGGAACCAGGCTGCAATGAATACCGGCATTGCGAATATGACTGAGATAAAGGCCCAGAACCCGAGCATTCGCTGCGCCTTTATGGCCGCGTTTGAGCGTTCGTGCGTTATGCTGTTTATCCTTGTCAGTCCTTTTGTATAATCATCCTTCAGCTCCTCATAATTTCTGCTGAAGAGGAGTGTTTCGGCATCTGTGAAATACTTCTGGTAAGCAAGTTTCAGCGACTTGTTGGCAGCCCCTTTTCTTACAAGGCCAAATGCCCTCTTCTCTATCTCAACGAGTTTTCCCCTTGTCTTATTTAACGCTGCGCCGTTCATTCCAGTGTAGAGGCCGGGGTCCAGCCTTTCGGCCTCGTCAAATGCGTTATTAAGGGATATCTCCAGTTCCCGGTAATATTTTTCCCATTTAAGGTCACCGGTCGTTGCCGCCATGCGCGCTGACATCGTCAGTGTCTCATTGACCCGGCTTATGTAGTTGCTGATCTCATACAGACGGAAGCCGCGCTTTTCCGTCACCTCAAATTCATTGAAGGATTTCCACGCGTACCAGCTGAAGCCGAGAAAACAGGCCGCGGTAAGGGCCAGTGTGAATTTAAAAAAGGCCATGGGGAACGGGGCTGTGGTTGGTGGTTCTTTAGTCGCCATATCTCATTAGTGATTTATTGAATACATGTTAGCCGGAGAGAAACATATATATCATGATATATATCATAATTTTCCGAATTATCAATGAGCCGGCAATTTAGTTTCATACTTGTGATAAAATAATCTGTTTTTTAAGGCCTTATTCAAAGGAGAAATGATCTATGCGTTTTTCAAAGATGTTCATACCTACGCTCCGCGAGCTTCCGGCAGAGGCAGAGGCGATAAGCCATATACTGATGCTCCGAGCCGGATTTGTAAGGCAGCTTGCTTCCGGCTTATATATCTACCTTCCACTTGCCATGCGTGTGCTTGACCGCGTCAACAGGATAATCAGGGAGGAGATGAACGCCATCGGAGCGCAGGAGATAACCATGCCCGCGCTCCATCCCTCAGAGATATGGGAGACGACCGGCAGGTGGTCGGAGATAGGCGATGAGATGTTCAGGCTCAAAGACAGGGGCGACAGGCAGATGTGCCTCGGCATGACGCATGAAGAGATAATGACCTGGCTTGCCTCAAAAGAGATACGCTCATACAGGGAGCTTCCGCAGATGTGGTATCAGGTGCAGACAAAGTTCAGGGACGAGGCGAGGCCGAGGAGCGGCATTTTGAGGACGCGCGAGTTCACGATGAAGGACAGCTACAGCTTTGACAGGGACGAGGCTGGGCTTGCCGAAAGCTACCGCAGGCATGCGGAGGCTTATCATAAGATATTTTCAAGGTGCGGTTTGAAATATTATCAGGTACAGAGCGACCCCGGGATGATGGGCGGAGCGATGGCGCATGAGTTCATGGCGCCAAGTGCTGCTGGCGAGGACACTGTCGTTCTCTGTGATAAATGCGGCTATTCCGCAAATACAGAGCTTGCGTTATCAACTCCGGTTCCCCAGCCTGCGCTCAATGAAGAATGGGTAAAGGAAGATATTGAAACCCCCAACCGCAGGACCGTTATGGAGGTCTCAAGTTTTTTAAAGACAGGCCCGAAGTTCTTCATAAAGAGCCTTCTACTCATAGGAAGCGACGGCCCGTTCATGGCGCTTGTGAGGGGAGACCAGGAGCTTCATGAGAAGAAGCTTCAGAAGATAGCCGGCGAGTTCAGGCCTGCTGAAAAGGATGAGGTAAAGGAGATTCTCGGCGTTGAGGCAGGATTCATCGGCCCGCATGGCCATAAGCTCAAAAAGTTCGCTGACAATTCCATTAAGGACGGCGTCTATATTGTCGGCGCAAATAAAAAAGATCATCACACCAGAGGCATAAGGCCTTCTGTGGATTTTGAAGCGCAATGGCATGACATCCACCTTGCAAAAGAGGGCGACTCCTGCTCAAACTGCGGATCTGTAATAAAGGTCGAGAAGATGATAGAGATAGGAAATATCTTTCAGCTTGGCACGAAATATTCTGAGCCGCTTCATGCTGTCTACCTCGACGAGGAGGGCAACCCGCTTCCGGTTATCATGGGCAGCTACGGCATAGGCCCGGCGCGCATCGCAGCCTCGGCGATAGAGCAGAACAATGACAAGGACGGAATGATATGGCCCCAGTCCATTGCGCCGTTCGACGTTGAGATAATCCCGCTCAATATTGAAGATGAGGTCATGAAGACTGCGGAAAATATTTATGCGGAGCTTAAGAAGCATGGCGTTGAGGCGCTTATTGACGACAGGGATGCGAGGGCCGGAGTCAAGTTCAAGGATGCCGACCTTATCGGAATTCCTCTTCAGATATTAATAGGGCCGAAGACGCTTAAAGAGGGTTTTGTCGAGCTTAAATCGAGGAGAACCAAAGAGTCTGAAAAGTTATCGCCTGCGGATGTTGTTCAGAAGGTGAAAGAGATTCTCAGTTAATGATTCCTGTATAAGCAATCACCTGTTAACTCTCCCGTCAACTGTCACTCCCGCTTGTCGGGAGTCCTTCCGAAGAAAGATTCCGGACAAGCCGGAATGACAAAATAGGGATTTTATTTATTTCTCTTCCCAGGGAAGCTTGACACCGGAAATCGCTTCTGCATTTTTTGTGACCTTTGTGCTCTTCTTTAATCCGTCAACAAAGGACTGGTAGGCGTTCCTCTGTTTCTCGGCAAGCATCTGTCTCTTGATATTCTCTTTTGCCTGTTCGAAAGAGAGCTGGGTGCCTTCTTTTTTGTCAGTGACCTTTATGATGTGATAACCAAATTGTGTCTTCACCAATCCGCTGACCTCTCCCACCTTCAGTTTAAAAGCAGCGTCTTCAAACTCAGGCACCATCCTTCCCCTGTCGAAGAATCCGAGGTCGCCGCCGCTCTTTGCGTTGCCCTCATCCGTTGAATATTGCGCTGCAAGCTTTGCGAAGTCCGCGCCTGCCTTTAACTTTGCGAGTATGGAAACACCGAGGCCTTCAGTATCAACAAGTATATGGCTCGCCCTGATGCCGGCATTCTGCTTGAATTTGTCCGTATTGCTGTCGTAAAAGCTCTTTGCCTCTGCGTCTTCCACCTTGACCTTGTCGCGGATCTCTTTTTCAAGGAGGGTGGTGATGAGGTTCATCTTTTCAAATTCCTTGAGTTTTGCGAGGTATTCTTTATCATTGTTAAGCTTGTTCTTTTTTGCCTCAACATATAGAAGCTCTTTTTCGATTATAGAATCAAGGAACTCCTCTTTGTCTGAATCGCCCTTGAACTTTCCTCTTGCCCATTCAGGAAGGCTTTTCAGCTCTCTCATGTAATCTTCCTGTGTGATGGATGTTTCGCCGACCTTTGCGAGAGAGGCGCCTTCCTGTTTGGTCGTGCTTGCCTTGGAACAGCCGATCGTGAGAAATACTGCTAATGCGAGGACTAAAAACTTATTCATTTAAATGTCTCCTTTTTATAGTGAATTGAACAGAATGTTATAACATATGAGGCGCGGTTTATACAACTACTCAGAGAGGTTATTCATGATACCCTTCAGCTTCAGGTACAGCTCGCTCCACTCCCTGCCTTTCATGTCGATCTCTATGCCTCTTTCCGGCAGAAACTTCAGCCCTTTCTCTTTCTTGTCATAGAGGGAGAGTATCTTTTCCTGGGTCACAGGAGATTCCGGCGCAAAGGTGAGCCTTATTTTGCCGATTATGTTCTCTATCTTTGTTATCGCAAGCTGCCCGGCAAGGAGCTTAAGCTCGATGATATCTATAAGGCGCAGGGTCTCTTCAGGCGGTTCTCCGAACCTGTCCCTGAGCTCATCCTTCATTGACATTACATCCGCGGGCTTCTTTATTGAGGATATCTTTTTGTAGATGCTCAGCCTCACCGTAGGGTCTTCAATGTAGCTCTCAGGTATGCCGGCTGTCTTCTTCAGGTCGATGATGGTCTCGGCCTTTGGCGTTGTCTTTTCCCCTTTAAGCTCTGATACAGCCTCTTCAAGCATCTGGACGTAGAGGTCGAAACCGACCGCCTCGATATGCCCTGACTGCTCCCCGCCCAGAAGGTTTCCGGCGCCTCTTATTTCAAGGTCCTTCATCGCGAGCCTGAATCCCGCGCCGAGGTAGCTCAGCTCCTGAATGGCTGAGAGCTTCTTTCTGGCATCCTCTGATATGTCTTCCGCAGGTATGACAAAATAAGCGTATGCCCTTACATTGGAGCGGCCGACGCGCCCCCTTAACTGGTAAAGGTCTGCAAGCCCGAACCTGTCCGCCCTGTTTATTATGATCGTATTTGCAGACGGGATATCAAGGCCGGAGCCGATGATATTGGTAGAGACAAGGAGGTTGGTAACCTTTCTGTAAAAAGCGCTCATGACCTGCTCAAGCTCTTTCCCATGCATCTGGCCGTGAGCCACGCCTATCCGGCTGTCCGGTACAAGGCCCTTTAGATATGCCGCCATCTTGTCTATGTCCTCTATCCTGTTGTGTATGAAGAATACCTGTCCTCCCCGGTCTATCTCGTACTGGATCGCCTCCATTATGGCGTTCGGGTCGAACTTAATGACGAGGCTCTTTACCGCAAGCCGCTCCTCAGGCGGGGTCTCGATAATGCTCAGCCCCCTGATGCCGGAAAGCGCCATATGCAGCGTTCTTGGGATGGGGGTCGCAGTAAGCGACAGCACATCAACGCTGGTCTTGATCGATTTTATCTTCTCCTTGTGGGTCACTCCGAACTTATGCTCTTCGTCAATGATGAGAAGGCCGAGGTCATAGAAGCTTACGTTCTTGCCGAGGAGCTTGTGCGTGCCGATGATTATATCAACAGACCCCTCTGCCAAAGCCTTGAGTGTAGCTTTCTCCTCAGCGCTGCTCTTAAAACGATTCAGCATTCCTATCTTCACTGGAAAGGCTGAGAACCTGTTCGTGAAGGTATTGTAATGCTGTTCCGCAAGCACGGTTGTAGGCACGAGCACAGCCACCTGCTTTGAGTCAAAGACCGCCTTGAATGCCGCCCTCATCGCAACCTCTGTCTTTCCGTATCCCACATCGCCGCAAAGGAGTTTGTCCATAGGTGACGGGTCTTCCATCTCCTTCTTTATCTCCGCTATGGAGCGCGCCTGGTCAGGCGTCTCTTCGTAAGGAAAGAAGCCGTCAAATTCCTTATGCAGTTCAGTGTCTTCAGTGAACGGATGCCCTGTGACAGACGACCTCTGCGCGTACAGGCTGATAAGCTTTTCAGCCATATCCTTGATCTTCTGCTGAACCCTCTGCTTGGTCTTCTGCCACCTCTTGCTTCCGAGCTTGTCCAGGAAGGGCTTGCTATGCTCAGGTGTCTGGTATTTCTGGATGTAATTTATGCGCTCAAGCGGAAGGTATATCCTGTCTCCGTCAAGATATTCGAGTGTAAGAAAGTCGCCTTCATAATCATTCCTCTTCTGCTTTGTTATGCCAAGATACTTTCCTATTCCATGATCTATATGAACTACATAGTCGCCTTCTTTTATCTCTGATATAGAGGAGATAAGCTTTGAGACCTTTGACCTTTTAATAGACCTGAAGGCAGGCCTTTTGCCGAAGATGTCTGCTTCTGAAAGTACAATTGAGCTTCCGCATCTGAAGCCTCTGCTCAGATTGCCTATGGTTATGACGGGGCTGCGCGGATATTCTATCGCCCTGCTGTTTTCGATTATGGGATTTTCAATATCCTTTTCAGTGAAGAGATCCCTCAGCCTCTTTGCCTGTCCGTCTGAGGAGCATGCCATAAGAATGGAGAACTCTTTACTGAGTTCACCCACGCGGCTGACAAAGTCTTCAATGGTTGCCCTCTCTTCGCGTAAAAGGCCAAGGCCTCCTGTGCCTGTTATCTTCAGTTCAGGCCCTTCATCTGTTAAAGGGAGTGAGGTAAAGTTTATGCTTCTTCTCTTTTCGATCCTGCCTGCGATATCAGGGAATCTGCTGTTAATGTCATCTTTCTCAAATAGGATGAGAAGGCTTTCACTGAGCAGGTCAATGAGGTCAGGCCCTTGCTGCGGTTCAAGCGCAGGATATATGACTGCCTCATCTATCTCTCGCACAGTGAGCTGTGTCTCAATATCAAAATATCTTATAGAGTCGATATCATCTCCAAAGAACTCGACCCTTATCGGGAACTCTTTGTCAGGCGGGAAGATATCAAGTATCCCGCCCCTTATGCTCATCTCGCCCGGGCCTGAAACGATAGGCACTGTATGGTAACCGGCATCCTGAAACATTAATACAAAGAGGTCTCTCTCGATGTTAAGGCCCTTTGATATTGATATGCCGGAAAAGCCGCTCTTATTCCACAGCGGCAGGAGCGCGGCCCTGACAGATGATATGAACTTTCTGTCACCCTGCTCATACAGGATGTGAAGGCTCTTCAGGCGTTCAGGGCTTTCTTCAGTATCGATAAGCACTGGTTCCTCCGCTCCAAGCGCCTTAGCCCAGAATACCGCGTCAGAGTAAAATTCAGCAGCAGTCTCTTCAGACGGGCACAGTAGCAGGCAAGGAAATTTCAAAAGTGAGAAGATAAGCGCGCCGGAAGAACCGGAAAGGGAAGTTAGCGCACGAATATCTCCTTTCTCTATAGCAGAGGACGCTTGTTTGAATGTGGAGAGGTCTAAAGACAATTCTATATCTTTGAGGACGGGTTCTTGATCCTTCTGATTATCTCAGTGGTTGACATGCCCTGAACAAGGTGGATGGTCTTTACTTCTTTTACAAGGTCGCCGCCCACGATATCCTGTTTTGACCAGTCTTTTCCTTTTACCAGCACATCAGGTTTAAGCTCTTTGA
Source organism: Nitrospirota bacterium (assembly GCA_016207885.1). Classification (NCBI taxonomy): domain Bacteria; kingdom Pseudomonadati; phylum Nitrospirota; species Nitrospirota bacterium. Next base: position 8,382 of record JACQZE010000012.1, read on the forward strand.
TAAGGTTGTAAGGCGTGGCTTCATGAAAAAAGGTCACATAATCCACCGCATGGAATGCCGCAAGCAGCTCTGCCCTCTGCTCCTGCGGGATTATGGGCCTGCCGGGTTTTAACGCAGATACCGACTTGTCTGAATTGAGCCCGACTATCAGGATATCGCCGAACTCTTTTGCCTGGTTAAGCAGCCTGGCATGGCCGACATGGAGGATGTCAAAACAGCCGTTCGTAAAGACTATCTTCTTTCCCTCGTCTTTCAGTTTGCTGACGATATCCTTGAGATGCTCTCTATTGACGACTTTATGATTTTTATTATTCATGGGTTGACCTTAGTATTAATAATATCACTTTCAGCAAGAAGTTCAAGCTTCTAATTATATCTCAATCAGAAACGTTTCGCAGGGGTTGTGGTAAAATCATTTGAAATGTTCAGCGCCAGATTCGTACATATGCTTGACAAGCCCCTTTCTTCACTCGCGAAGAAGATAAATATATCTCCGAACCTGATCACCATAACCGGATGTTTTGTAACTTTGGCAGCTGCTTTTGTAATACCCCGGAGCCTTATATCAGGCGGCATTCTCATCCTCTTCAGCGGCTTTTTTGACATGCTTGACGGCCTTGTAGCAAGGGTAAATAACAGGGCTACGAAGTTCGGCGCCTATCTCGACTCTGTCCTTGACAGGTACTCTGACTCATTTCTGCTCATCGGTTTTTCATGGTACTTCTTCATTAACGGCTCCGCTCAAGGCTGCTTTTTAAGCATCGCTACGCTGGCAGGCTCACTCATAATCAGCTATGCAAAGGCAAGGGCAGAGGCGCTTGGACAGGCATGCAATGTCGGAATAATCGAACGTCCTGAAAGGATAATTATCATGGCAGCCGGAGCGCTCTCAGGATGGGTGATGCCGATGATATGGGTTCTATTTATCCTGACTCATATCACAGTTGCCCAGAGGGTGTATCATGTGTGGAAAGGGATGAGATCCTAACTTTTATGGTCATTCCGGCTTGTCCGGAATCTTTCCCTAAGTGGATTCCCGCCGCGTTTTTTTACTCAGTCTTATTGCAGCCGTTTAAAGTGTATAGTATGCAACTGGCCATTTCTATTTGGCAACAGTTTTCAATAGAACAGGCTTGCGACGCTCGAAAGAAACCAACTTTTTGCCGGATACAGCTTGCCTCCGCAGAATGTCTTGAAATATTGCATCAGCGTTGTGACCGAACTGATTGGCGTATTGCTCTCTCAGTGAGTGAGTCTCTGTGACTATAGGATCTTTCCACATAGCTTAAACCTCCTCTATTAGTTCTTGCGGTGTGCAGATTATGGGCGGCTCGTAACCAAGCGCCCGACAGGTGGCCTCAATTTATTTCACTCCTTGAAAGAAATTATATCATAATGCGATAAGTGGTTAACGCCCCTTACCCGCTGGTTGGATTGTCTTCTTTGCTTTCCTGTTACTCGCAAGATCGAGCAAGGCATCAGGATGTTTTTCCGCAACTTGCAGCAATATGCGCGCCGGCCTTGTTCCCAGTTGCGAAGTGTTGCGGTGCTTATACCCATGAGGATTGCGAACTTGTCCTGTGAGAGTCCGTATTGGTCGCGAATCTTCTTCACCTCGGATTCCGCAAAGGTAAAGGTTCGCGCAGGTTTCATTGTGCGCTTCATTATTGCCCCGCCCTGTTTCACGCTTTTGAGAAGTTCATCAAAAAGTTCTTTTTTTATAGGTATTCTTGTCATGTGCGATGTTTACTCTCCTAAGGGCCAGATATGCCGAGGATAATTGCTGCGAATAAAGCCTGAATAGGGAAAGTTATTATGTCAAAAATAACAGTAAATGGTTTTAGCATTGTTCCTGCAACATTGTTTTCCTTGTTTTTACATGCCCATTTATTGTGATTTTTTCCTTCAGCATTAAAGTGATGCATCGTTATGTCTTCATCGCCAGAAGCAATCTTGTACGCAAAAGTATCTGCATAAATATTCCTCTTAAATCCAACAATTAGAGTGGAAGGATAGCCAGGCCAATTATAGTTAGACAACATAAGCTTCATGCCTTCATCGATGTTTGATTTTTTATCATTTGTTGTTGAATAAAAGATAATTTTCACTGGCTGCCCAGAATATTTGTCTTTAACAAGGAACTGCTCATTGATAGAATCACTCAAGCGGAATGTTACTTCGGAGTCAGAATCCTTTTCCATTGGCAACAATAGTTCAATAACAGGCCTCTCTTTACAATCTTCGGAATCAGGTAGAACTATTATACGAGCATTGCTTTTCCCATTTATATTTTCAAATCCAGAGTATACGCCTGCTAATTGCATATTGGTTGGCTTAAACTCATCAACAAACGATGACTTGGGGTGGTGAACAAACTGATTGACGGCTAAAGTTGCGCAACCCGTTATGGATAAACATAATGTCAGAAAAAAGACAGATACCAATACATTCAAAGTTATTTTGTGTTGTGATATTATCATTTCTCCCTTTTCATTTTTAGATAACAGTTATTATCTGAACTACTAAGTAAAAGTAGCATTAATTAGATTGCAGGGTCCATAAAATAAAATATTCAGGATTCTTCTTAAAACTCTATCCCCTTTCGCGCCTTTGTGCCGTTCTCAAAAGGGTGTTTGACCATCTGAATATCTGTAGCGTAATCGGCAAGCTTTATCAATTCCGGTGGCGCGTTTCTGCCGGTAAAGACGAGTTCGAGGCTTTCGGGCTTTGCTTTAATTATCCTCCTGACATCATCCATGTCCGCAAGTTTGCCGCTGAAGAGGTTGTTGAACTCATCAAGTATCACAAGGTCATAAACGCCGCTCTTTATCTCTTTTATTGTGAGTTCGATAGATTCTGCGACAGCGGCTTTCAGTTCCTGGATAGTTACTTTCGGGTCAAAGAGTGGAGATACCTGATCCTCGAAGGTCACGACACTGACGCCTATCATCTTCAGGGCAGATATCTCTCCTGAGTTGAGCGAGCCGCCCTTGAGGAACTGGTGTATGAGCACCTTTCTGCCATGGCCTGTTGCCCTTACCGCAAGCCCGACAGCTGCGGTTGTCTTGCCCTTGCCCTCGCCGGTGTAGACATGTATCAGGCCTTTTGACATAAATTAGCTCTCGGCATTCAGCCGTCAGCGATCAGCTTTATTTGTATGTTTACTCTTTTGCTGAAAGCTGAACGCTGATAGCTGACAGCTTTTTTGGAGCGGGCGACGAGATTTGAACTCGCGACTTCCAGCTTGGGAAGCTAGCACTCTACCACTGAGTTACGCCCGCTATTGATTGAGTATGAAGTATTTTATATTGAGCCTGTTCAGTATTGCAAGCGCATTGAACGGGAGTAAACTAACGGGCTATTGCGCCTGTCCGCTATCACCAACGCTTTTTTGCTATAATACAAACCATGTTCGGGTTAATAACAAAGATCTTCGGCACAAAGAACGAGCGCGACCTTAAGCTTCTCGACCAGATAGTTGAGAGGATTAACGCTGCGGAAGCTTCGGTATCTTCGCTTGATGATGAAAAGCTGAAGGGCAAGACCGTTGAATTCCGGGAAAGGCTTACTGCCGGTGAAACCCTCGACGATATATTGCCCGAGGCGTTCGCGGTTGTCAGGGAGGCATCACGCAGGATACTCGGGATGCGTCACTTTGATTCACAGCTCATAGGCGGCATCGTTCTTCATCAGGGCAAGATCGCTGAGATGAAGACCGGAGAGGGAAAGACGCTTGCAGCCACTCTGCCGGTATACCTGAACGCGATCGACGGCAGGGGTGTGCATGTTATTACGGTCAATGATTATCTTGCCAAGAGAGATACGCAGTGGATGGGGCCGATATATCATTTCCTCGGCCTTTCAGTAGGCACTATTCAGCACGACACCTCTTTTGTATATGACAAATCATTTCACTCTGAGGACAGCAGGCTCAGGTATCTCAGGCCCATAAGCAGGAGAGACGCCTATCACTCAGATATAACTTACGGCACAAATAACGAGTTCGGGTTTGATTACCTCAGGGACAATATGAGGTATGACATAAGCGAGTACGTTCAGAGAGAACTGAACTACGCGATAGTTGACGAGGTTGACAGTATCCTGATAGACGAGGCGAGGACACCGCTCATCATATCCGGCGCTTCCGAGGAATCAACTGACAAGTATTACAAGGTGGACAAGGTCATTCCCGGTTTTGTACGCGATACGGATTTCACAGTTGATGAAAAGGCGAGGAACATCATTCTCACTGATGAGGGCAATTCAAAGGCTGAGAAGCTTCTCGGCATAGATAACCTCTATGACATCTCAAATATGGATATCCTCCATCACCTGAATCAGGCGCTGAGGGCGCATGTCCTCTTTCACCGTGATGTTGACTACATTGTAAAGGACGACGAGGTCATCATAGTTGATGAGTTCACCGGCCGTCTCATGCCGGGCAGGCGCTGGTCTGACGGACAGCACCAGGCGATCGAGGCAAAGGAGGGCGTCAAGATAGCGAGCGAGAATCAGACGCTTGCCTCTGTCACCTTCCAGAACTACTTCAGGATGTACAACAAGCTTTCAGGCATGACCGGCACCGCAGACACAGAGGCTGCGGAGTTCGCAAAGATATATAACCTTGACGTGCTCGTCATCCCCACAAATAAAAAGATGATAAGGATCGACAATGCCGATGTCATCTATAAGAATGTGAAAGGCAAATTAAATGCCGTAGTGAACGAGATAGAAGCCTGCCACAAGAGGGGCCAGCCGGTGCTTGTTGGAACCATATCCATTGAAAAGTCAGAGCTTATAAGCTCGATGCTCAAAAAGAGAAAGGTGCCGCATCAGGTGCTCAATGCCAAATACCACGAGCGGGAGGCGGAGATAGTCGTCCACGCGGGAAGAAGCGGCGCTGTCACCATAGCAACCAACATGGCAGGCCGAGGCACGGACATTGTGCTTGGAGGAAACCCCGAGGTCATTGCCAAGGATATGCTCAGGGAGAAGGAATCATATACTGATGAGGATTTTCAGAATGCCCTGAAGAAGGCGCAGCAGCTCTGTGAAGAAGACAAGAAGAAGGTCTTGGAGGCAGGAGGGCTTCATATACTTGGCACTGAAAGGCATGAATCACGCAGGATAGATAACCAGCTCAGGGGGCGTTCCGGCCGTCAGGGAGACCCGGGTTCGTCAAGGTTCTATCTCTCGCTTGAGGACGACCTCATGAGGATATTCGGCTCTGACAGGATATCAGGCCTCATGGAAAAGTTAGGCATGGAGGAAGACCAGCCGATAGAGCACCCGTGGGTCTCCAAGGGAATAGAGAGTTCGCAGAAGAAGGTTGAAGGGCATAACTTTGATATAAGGAAGCACCTGATAGATTATGACGATGTAATGAACAAGCAGAGGACAGAGATATATTCTTACAGGCGCGAGATACTTTCCGAGCAGGGGCTGAAAGAGAAGATATTTGAGATGGCTGAGAACATCCTTGATGATATACTCGCTGACCATTGCCCTGAAGACAAGCATGCTGAAGAGTGGGATATCAAAGGGCTCAAAGACGCGCTTTACGGGAAGTTCAATATAACTTCTGATCTTGATGCCGGTAGTTTTGATGAGATGCGCCAGAAGCTTATTGATGAGATCAAACGTCTCTATGAGGAGAAGGAGACCGAGATAGGTGCTGAGAACTTCAGGTATCTTGAGAAGATGATAATGATCCAGATGGTTGACACACAGTGGAAAGACCATCTCCTCGGCCTCGACCACCTCAAAGAAGGCGTAGGGCTCAGGGGCTACGGCCAGAGGGATCCGCTTACAGAATATAAGAAGGAGGCGTTTGACATGTTCGCCGCCATGGGCGACAGGGTATCGTCAGAGGTCATCGGAAGGCTCTTCAAGATACACCTTGTAAAAGAGGAGCCGATCCAGAAGAAGATAAGCATACGCCCGTCAAAGCTTCAGTACGGCAGGGGAGAGGGAAGCGGCGAAGGCAAGCCCCAGACAGTCATCAAAGACCAGAAGATCGGAAGGAATGATCCGTGCCCCTGCGGAAGCGGCAAGAAGTACAAGAAGTGCTGCGGGGAAGGGCAGTAGTTTCTTCTTCTGTCATTCCCGTGCCTAAAAGCACCTACTGTTGGTGATGTTTTGGGCGGGAGTCGAGTTCTTTTAGTTCCCCACTTTGGCAAAGGGGGGCGAGGGGGGATTTCATAATAATCTTTCCTTTAAAATCCAGCCTTGTTGATTGCAGGAAGTTATCTTGTTTTTTCTATTAACTTTAAGTATTTTTTTCTACCAAATGTAACTGACCAAAGAGAAAGTAATGAAGAAGAGCACCATATTCCTAGTCTATCTTTGCACTCAAACTTTTTATGTCCATTTTTTGGGTCTAATTTAACTGAGTTACTTAACCCTCCCTCAATTGTAAGATAAAGCTCATGTTCCTCATCTGATGTCTCAAATGTTTTCTCTTCTCCTCGTTCAATCTGCCCTATTTGAATACCATCTAAAAAAATATAGTATTGATGAAGCATATTAAAATCTTTCGCAGGTCTGTTTATGGTAAATTTCATTTCAAGTTATATGTTGCATTAATTTTACTACTTCTTACTGTTGGTAACCATCACCATTATAGCAGAACGCTATTCCATTGATAACATGAAGAAAGAAATATGATTCATAAAATCTCCCCTTGCCCCTCTTTGCTAAAGAGGGGATACGATTCTGGACAAGCCAGAATGACATAGCTTTATTATAAAATCTACCCTTGCCCCTCTTTGCTAAAGAGGGGTAAAAACCTTACAAAACCTCCAGCGTTTTTATCAGCGCTTCAGCCTTCTTTAACGTCTCGTAATACTCCCTCTCAGGGTCTGAATCCGCGACAATGCCCGCGCCTGCCTGAACGTATGCTTTACCGTCTTTTATCACAAATGTCCTGATGATGATATTCAGGTCCATGTCGCCGTTGAAGTCGATGTATCCGAGTGAACCGGTGTACGGCCCTCTTGTCACTGGCTCAAGCTCGTCTATTATCTCCATACACCTGACCTTCGGCACGCCTGTTATCGTTCCTCCGGGGAAGGTTGCCTTTATGACATCAAAACAGTCTTTGCCTTTTGCAAGCGTGCCTTTGACATTTGAGACGATGTGTATGACATGGGAGTAATCTTCTGTCACCATGAGTTCATCAACCTTGACTGTGCCGTAGTCTGATATCCTGCCGAGGTCGTTTCTCTCAAGGTCTATGAGCATAAGATGTTCTGCGCGCTCTTTCTCATTCAGGAGCAGGTCGTTCCTCATCTGCCTGTCGCCTTCTGCGTCTGCGCCGCGCGGCCTTGTGCCTGCTATCGGCCTTGTATCGACAATATTGCCTGATACGCGTACAAGCCTTTCAGGTGATGAGCTTGCGATGAAGTAATCGCCCATGTCCAAGTAAGCGGCAAAGGGGGAAGGATTGATGCTGCTCAGGGTCTTATATATATGCCACGGGTCTGTATCGCCGATATCTGAAGATACTCTTTGCGAGAGGTTCGCCTGAAATATATCGCCTGCCTTTATGTATTCTTTGGTTTTTTTGACAATATTCATATACTTTTCTTTGCCCATCTCGTGTTTTAATTCCAAAGAGGCTTTAACAGAAGTGTCGCTGACCCCTCCTAACTCTTCTTTAGAAAATAGTCGGGATGTAATTATTTCATGCAGCTTGGCAATCTTCTTAACCGCCACGTCATAATGGCCTCCCCAATCGTCACTGCCGGGGTTTCCTGCGCCGGGAGATGAGATGATGAATGTCTTATTAAGCCTATGGTCAACAGCTATGACCGTATCGTAAAGCATGAAGTCTGCATCAGGGATCTTGAGGTCATCAACAGCGGTCTTCGGCAGCCGCTCAAAGTAATGGACAAAGTCATAGCTGAGCATGCCTACAGCTCCGCCTGTGAATGGAGGCAGGGCATAATCTCTCTCTGTTTTAAAGGATGTGATGATCTCTCTTAGCTTTTTGAGCGGGTGTGATGATGAGATCTTTGTATGGTTCTTCTCTGTTATCGCGGCATTGCCGTCTTTTGCCCTGAAGAGAAGAAAAGGGTCTGCGCCGATAAAGGAGTATCGTGCTATATTGTCAGGCCCTTTTGAACTCTCAAGAAGGAAACTGTGCGGCTGCTTTATTTTTTCGTATATCTCTTTCGGTTCAATGAATTGCAGTTCTGTATAGACGGGGAAGACCTTTCCGGTGTTTGAGTCTTTCAGGAATATTTCTCTGTTCGGATGGATAAGCATAAATAATTAAGAAGGCATTTCATAAAATTTCCCACTTTAATAAAGGGGGATATAGGGGGATTTTATAAATTATGTCAGTTTTCTAATTCTTCCTCTATACGCTTTAACGCATCGAGCGGGTCAGGCTGTGATAAGATCGCCCTTCCCATGACGAGGTAGTCTGCGCCTTTGCTGACCGCCTCTGCAGGCGTCATCGTCCTCTTCTGGTCGTCCGCTGCTGCCCATAAAGGCCTTATTCCAGGTGTGACGATAAGAAAGTCCTTGCCGCAGGCATTTCTTATTATAGGCGTCTCCTGAGGTGATGCGACCACACCGTCAAGCCCGGACTGCCGGGCAAGCTCTGCAAGGTGCGTCACGTGTGTCTTTATCGTCTTCTCTATGCCCACTTCCCTTTGAAGTATCGTCTGGTCAATGCTGGTAAGCACGGTCACAGCAATGAGCTTTGGCTTATTGATATGCATTTCAGAAGATACTTCTGCAAGCGCCTGCGCAGCCTTCTTCATCATCTCGCTGCCGCCAGAAGCATGGACGTTGAGCATGAAGACCCCCATCTCTGCCGCAGCCCTGACGCTCTTTGCAACTGTGTTGGGTATGTCATGGAACTTGAGGTCAAGAAAGACCTTCTTGCCCATCGAGTTAATCTCTCTAACGACATCAGGGCCTGCGGATGTGAAGAGCTCGGAGCCGACCTTGAATATATCAATATGGCCTTTGAACTTTTCAACTATCGCAATCGCTGAACCGCGGTCAGCAACATCAAGCGCGAGTATTATTTTGTCTCTAATTTTCATAACCTATAATTCCCCTCTTTGTAAAAGAGGGGTTAGGGGAGATTTTACAATTTAAAAATCCCCCTCAGTCCCCCTTTGCTAAAGTGGGATAAATTTGAGTTGTATTATTAAATTTTAGAATGTGTGATGCCTTTCTGCGCCTGATATTTACCCTTCTTGTCAGCGTAAGATATTTCGCATACTTCATCCGAGCCGAGAAATAATATCTGTGATATGCCCTCGTTGCCGTATAGTTTTGCCGGAAGCGGCGAGGTGTTTGATATCGATATCGTCACATGGCCTTCCCATTCGGGTTCAAGAGGTGTCACGTTTACAATGATGCCGCTCCTTGCGTATGTTGATTTACCGAAGCATATGACCACAACCTCTCTCGGTATCCTGAAGTATTCAAGCGACTGCGCGAGAACGAAAGAGTTCGGCGGGATTGTGCAGACATCGCCTTTGAAATGGATGAAGTTATCAGGGTCGCTGTTCTTCGGATCCACAAAAGACCTGTTCTCGCTCCTGAATATCCTGAACTCATCTGATATCCTCATGTCATAGCCGTATGAGCCTACGCCGAATGATATGCCTTTTTTTATCTGATCCTCTTCAAAGGGTTCTATCATCCCCTTCTTTGCCATCTCAATTATCCAGCGGTCGTTCTTTACCATTTGGGTTTCCTTTTGTGCTGTTATAGCGGCTAAACCTGCCAGTGTTTAAGATATAATATAGCGTCTTATTTGTCCACAACGCTTCATTTGCATATAGAGAAAAAAGTCGTATAATCAAATTACATTTTACACCTTATCAAGGATAGAAGATATGAATAAGATCAGGATAGCCATAGCCGGAATTGGAAACTGCGCAAGCTCATTGATACAGGGCATCGAGTACTATAAAAACAAAAATGCTGAAGATGCGGTAGGGCTGATGCACTGGGATATCGGAGGCTACAAGCCATATGATATTGAGGTTGTGGCCGCTTTTGATATTGATAAGAGAAAGGTCGGCAAGGATGTTTCCGAGGCTGTCTTCGCGCTTCCCAATTGTACCGCTGTTTTTTGTAAAGATATTCCAGAGACAGGGGTAAAGGTGATTATGGGCAGGATACTTGACGGCTTCTCAAGGCATATGAATGAATACGATCCCAAACGCACATTCATACTCAGCGGCGAGGATGAAGCAGTCAGAGAAGATATTGTAAGGACGCTCAAGGAAACAGGCGCCGAGATGCTTCTTAACTATCTCCCGGTAGGCTCTGAAGAAGGCTCGAAATTCTATGCTGAATGCGCGCTTGAGGCAGGCATAGGTTTTATAAATAATATGCCGGTATTCATAGCAAGCGACCCTGAATGGGCAAGGCGGTTCATGGAGAAGGGGCTTCCGGTAATAGGCGATGACATAAAGGCGCAGATAGGCGCAACCATAACTCACAGGACCCTGGCCGACCTGTTTCAGAAGAGGGGAGTGAAGATTGACAGAACGTATCAGCTTAATACAGGCGGCAACACCGATTTCCTTAATATGCTCAACAGGAGCAGGCTCGCTTCAAAGAAGACATCCAAGACCGAGGCGGTGCAGTCAATTCTTAACGAGAGGATGGAGCCGGACAATATCCACATAGGCCCGAGCGATTATGTTCCGTGGCAGAATGACAACAAGGTCTGCTTTATTCGCATGGAGGGCAGGATATTCGGAGATGTGCCGATGAACCTTGAACTCAGGCTCTCTGTTGAGGACTCTCCAAACTCCGCCGGCGTTGCCATAGATTCCGTAAGATGTTGTAAACTTGCGCTCCAGAGAGGGAAGGGTGGCGCACTTTATTCACCATCCGCCTACTTTATGAAGCACCCTCCAAAACAGTTCAGCGATGATATAGCCTTCAGGATGGTGGAAGAGTTTATATCAGGCCAGGACATAGAGGGTGAGAATATAGGGAACGGGCATAATGCCGAATTGATCCGGAAAGCCATCTCGGACAGCAACTGACTTTTTTTGATGGCATTGAGAAGAAAAAATATTTTGTAATGGCCACCGCATTTTTTGCAATTATTTGATTTGCCTTCTGAAGGTTCTAAGGTTTTTAACCTTTTAAAATCAGTGCCCTGCCTGATATGTTTTTCCCAGTCCTTTATTTATACTCAATTAGAATGATTAAAAAGGAAAATTTGACAATTATCACTTCTATCTTTATCGTGTCCATTTTCTGGATACTTGATGCGGTGTTTGGCTTTACAGTTAATGTCAGCGGAAATGGAATTTTCTTGCGCTCATTTATTTCGATGTGCATAATCTCTATCGGTTTCGGGGTCGCCGGTTTTGTTTATTATCTTAAGGAGTCACAGGTTTCAGTCTCTCAGGCCAATAACGACTGGGAGGAGACATTTAACGGTATCAGTGAGGCGATAACCATCCATGATAGTGATTTCAATATAATAAGGGCTAATAAAACGGCTGAGAAGATGCTCGGCATCCCGGGTCAAATGTTATTGTCGCAGAAATGTTACAAGTCTTATCATGGATTAGATTCCCCGCCCGCAATTTGCCCAAGCTGTACTACAATGAAAACAGGGATCCCCTCAACAAGAGAGGTGTTTGAACCGTTGATGAACAAGCATCTTGAGATAAAAGCCTTTCCCAGATTGATCAATGGCATTCATTTTGCCGGAGTAATTCACGTTGTAAGGGACATTACCGCCCGGAAGAATCTGGAGGAGGAATTAAGAGAGCTTTCATATACTGATGAACTGACAGGCCTGTATAACCGCAGGGGGTTCTTCATGCTTGCCGAACAGCATCTGAAGGCCGTGAAGCGGAGGGAGAGGGAAGCGATCCTGCTTTACGCTGACCTGGACGGCCTTAAAACAATTAATGACAGATGGGGCCACCGGGAGGGCGATACAGCATTAAAGGAAACAGCAAACTTTTTCAGGGAGTTATTCAGAGAGTCTGATATTATCGCTCGCATTGGCGGAGACGAATTTGTTGTACTGCTTGAGGAGTCAGGCAACTTCAGCGCAAATACACTTGAAAACCGGTTTAAGGCGCATCTTGAAATGTATAATTCGAACAGGAATAATGCCGGATACAGGCTCTCTGTGAGCATAGGCATTGTGTCGGATGATAAGGCCGGCTTTTATTCGTTAGATGAGCTTATGGCAAAAGCTGATCACTTGATGTATGAGAAAAAAATGAAAAAAAGTTTAATGTTTTGTTAAGGCTTTTTTAATTTAATGACATTTGATCCACATAAAAGCCGGCGGGCGGGCTGATCAGAATTCCGGCCTCCTGATAACCCGCTCGCTTATAGCTCTCTTTATTTTCCCGTCTTAGGACTGCAGCAGCAACTGCCCTTCATCGCCTCGATGATACTTGCGATAGTTCCCTTCTCTCCTGAACAGCAGCCGCTTGCTTCATTCTCTTTCGGGCTGCAGCATGACGTCTCTTCCTTCTTCTCTTTTGTCTCTGAACTCATTTTGCTTCCTCCTGTAAAAAAGGTTTAATATTCGACAACCGTCGAACCAACCGGACAAAAAAATATTAATTTAGGAATTTTTTTATTGCTTTAACAGTTTCTTTATTGACACGGCAGCGGAATGCCTGCCCCTCGCGTTCACAGGTAATTAGCCCTGCATTCTGAAGCTCTTTAAAATGGTGCGATATTGTTGAGCGTGACAGGCTCACGCAGTCACAAACCTTGGTGAACGCCTTTCCCACGCTGCCTTTAATTTCTTCACAGCAGGTTTTATTTTTTTCAACCTGGAACGTTCCGCCTGAACCGCAGCAGTCCTTGTAGATCATCATAAAGATGCCGAGCCTCTGCTCGTTCGAAAGGGCTTTGAATATCTTTGCATAGTCCGATTGTTTCACAACCATAGAATAACAGAAGTTGACATTATAGTCAATGGGTGCAATGGTAATTTATATAGCAAGAATACTCACGCCGGTGTTGTGCCATTCTTCCATAATTGGTTATTGTAATTATATGTACTCAGCCTTTGTCATGGATAAGTGTGATTCATAATGCCGGAAGAGCGCCGCAGGATACTCAGTTTTGATCTCTTAAGGGCTTCAGCGGTTTTGTATATAATCTTTGTCTGGCATATACATGAATATGCAGGCCGGATATTATACTCGCGGGTAACTGAAACATTGATGTATGCTTTTTTGAGCATCGTTGTCTTCATCTCAGGTTTTGTGCTTACGTTGAAGTATGATCATTTTTCAACCGTCAGAGAAGCGGCGGTATTCTTTAAAAAACGGATACTGAGAATCTATCCTTTATATGTATTCGCATTGGCACTCTTCTTTTTTTCTTCATTGATCACATATAACCAGCTGTTGTCAGGCGTTTTTCTGTCTAATTCTTTATTCAACACGGAACTGAAAACGCTCTGGTTCGTCACGATGATAATTATCTACTACGTTATACTTGCGGCACTGCTTCATACTTATTCAATGAAAAGGACGCTCCTTGTCTCTGTTGCTTTCTTCTTTTGCTCAATTTTGCTCCATCTGGTGTTTGATCTGATAGATATCCGATTTATATATTATTTTGTTCCATTCATAGCGGGGGTTATCTCTGCGAAGCACAGATCCATATATATGTTCCTGAAGAACAGAGCGGTTGCTTTTGTTTCTATCTCACTAATATTACTGTCTAACTATATACCGGATTTTTTGCATAGAGACTGGTTCGGCCATTTTTATTATATTGCGGCCATATTTTTCTCGATCTCTCCTTTAATTGTATTATCTGACATAGTGGCTGTAAAAATTAACAAAAATATAATATTTAAATTCAGCTACGCTTCTTACTGCATGTATATCCTTCACAGGATAATTTACTGGATGCTGCTTGAAATTTATGTTCCAGGATCGAATATCCTGACACTTGCATATTTATTCTTTGCCGGGCTTCCTGTGATATATTTTATATCGGCCAGTCTTCAAAGCGGGTATGACTCTTTATTCAGGAAGGAAGGGTTAAAAGACTTTGATCAACTGCCCCGGAGGATCGGATTTTACAGGATCGTCCCGATCGGATTATTTGCGGGAGCATATATTTATTTAATTCAATCCTGATCCGTTTGGATGGAAGGGCCACATAACCCAAGCTTTTGATGAAGAATAAACTGAACTCATATATTTTTCGTTTTGTAATAGCGGGATGTCTTGCGATAACCTTTGCCCTTATAGTTATTGCGGCGGCAAGGCCCGGGATCTTCAGCCCTCCCGTCGACCTTTTTGTGATGGCAGGCCAGTCAAATATGCAGGGTTTTACAGGAGATGCAGAATACTATCCTGCTGATCCTCAGGAACTTGATAGTAAAATTCGCTTTTACTGGGTTACCCCGGAGTTCAGTTCTTCTGACGGTAAATGGACTAAAATGCAGCCTCAGGGAGGGCTCTTCCCAAAAGGGCATTTCGGGCCTGAGGTGACATTTGCCAGAGCCCTTGCGAATTCAGGATGCAATCCGGCCATATTCAAGTATTCATCAGGAGGCACAAGCCTGGCGCTTGCCTGGCGAGCTCCGGGGCAGGATGGATTATATGACCGGATGGTCAGTGAACTTTCCAAGGCGATCGCTCTGCTGGAGAAGGAAGGGTATACGGTCAATGTCAGGGCATTTATCTGGATACAGGGGGAGACCGATTCGAAATCGAAAAGCTTTGCCAGATGGTATGAGGCCAGGTTCAGGCTTTTGATAAACGATCTCAGGATCAATGTGCTGAAAAACGATAAGCTGCCTGTTATTCTCGGGATTGATGAGCAGTATCCGGCAATAAAGGAGAATCCGGAGGTTCTTGAACACCATAAGGCTTTTGCACGGAACAACCCTTTTGCCGTATTCACTTCAATGATAGGCCTTGAGAAGGCCGACTCTACCCACCTTACCCCCGAGGGACTGGAGAAGCACGGCGGCCGTCTCTTTGATGCAGCTATGAAACTGGTCAAATGCGGCGGGCAAAAAGCTAAATCAGGAGATTAATAATAAATGTTCAACGCCGCGTAATATGTATCGTTGTAAAGACCAAACTCATTATCCGGCTTCAGAGGGTTATCCGAACTATCCCCCGATCCGATATAAGCGCCGAGGTTTGCGTAGATATCCTGCGCGATGCTGTACTCAATTATGGGCGATAAGAGTGCAGAACCATCGTTGAGATTTATCAGCGCGTTTCCGCTGAAGAGAAGAAGCGGAGTTATCTGATATGAGAAGCCCGGTGCGATGTAATGCCTGCCGAGGAGATAGACGGCTCCTTCTTTGAAGGCGATCTTATTTATCGGAGTAAAATAACTTTCGCTTCTTCCGCTGCCCGCTCCGTTATAATGGTACTCTGCATAGCCGTAAAGTTTTTCAGTAAAGCTATAGTCAGTACCGGCCGACAGCCTGAAATAATTCTCATCCGGCCTGTAGCTGTCTGCCGCATTTGCAAATACCTGAGCTGCCTCAAGCCATACGCCTGCGCCCTTGACCGCGCGTGCTATATCAAGCCCTACTAAGACATTCTCTTTGAATACCATAGCCATAACAGAGACATCTGTCTTTTTTATATATGACCTGCTTCTGATAAATGTCGCACTCTCTTCTGGCTTGAAGTCATGTCCTGACACAACTCCCATATCTATCTCGCCCATATCAGTTAAAGGCGTCTTTATCCTTATCGCGTCAACACCTGTAAGTTCTTCCTTTGCGATTGTGTTGTATGTAAAAGGAGCGATGATATCAGTTGGATTTATCACCCTTGCCGAGCCGAATGCAAGAGCCTGTCTGCCTATGAATACATCGAAATGATCTGTTGCTAAGGTCACGTTAGCCCTGTCAAGGTTTTGATAAAGCGCAAGGTCGCTTCCTGAATTATTGCTGCCGGGATATACAAGTTCCTCAAGGTCAAACGCCCTGTATGAAATGAGCGAATTTACAGGAGTAGAGACGGCTGCGGCATCTTGCCTTAACCTTGGCAGGAGTTCGTATGCAAACTCCCATGATACAAACTCTTCTTTTGGCATGAAGAGCCGCAATCTCAGCCTTGAGAGGAGTTCAGTTGAATCATCATTTTCTGAATCAGTGAATATGAGGAAATTTCTTACATACCCGCTGATATCTATCTTTTTCTCTTCAGCGAACGCGGCAGTACATAAGAACAGAAGCGCAAAAAAGGCAACAATTATTCTTATGGCGTTCATAATTTTCTAACCTCATCCCTTTCAACCATGCCATCTTTAAGAAGCACAAGCCTGTTCGCCTTCTCCATTATCATACTGTCGTGTGTTGAGAAGACGAATGTCATGCCGCTCTTCTCGTTCAGGTCCCGCATTATGTCAAGAAGTGTTGATGCTGTATGCGAGTCGAGATTCGCGGTCGGTTCATCTGCAAGGATTATATCCGGCATTGAGACCATAGCCCTTGCGATAGCAACCCGCTGCTGCTGTCCTCCTGAAAGCTCTTTCGGAAGCCTTCCTTCCATACCGTTCAATCCGACTTCGGCCAATATCGAGGCAACACGCTCCCTTCTCTCTTTATCGCCCACGCCCTGAAGGAGCATGATGTACTCGATGTTCTCCTTTACAGTGAGCACGGGGATAAGGTTATAGGACTGGAATATAAAACCGATATGGTCGCGCCTGAAGTCTGAAAGCTCACTCCCCTTTAATCCGCTTATCAGCCTGCCGGAGAGCATCACACTTCCGCTTGTCGGGGTGTCAAGGCCGCTCATGATATTCAAAAGTGTGGTCTTGCCTGAACCCGACGGCCCGGCGATAGCGGTGAACTCGCCTCTTTGTATGGAGAGGCTGAGCCGATTAACCGCATGCACCTCTGAGCCGTCAGTGTTATATATCTTTGATACCTGCTGTATCTCTATTACGTTTTCAGACATAACTACATACTCCTTTGCATCGCCTTTGCAGGCGTCATCTTTGCCGCAAAGACGGCCGGATATATTGCGGCGATAATCGAAAAAACAAATATGAGAAGCGGGTAGAAGGTGAACTGCTTCAGCGCGAGTTCAGGATAGAGAAGCTCATTTACCGTTACGCCCGCAAACTCAATGCCTCTATAATCTATACCATACCATGAAAAGAATGTGACAACGCCTACCCCCATCAGAAGCCCCATCAGGATGCTTATTGCAGAGAGCGACGCAGCCTCAAAAAAGATCATCAGCGCCATGCTCCCCGGACGCGTTCCAACCGCGCGCAGAACGCCGAACTCGAACATCCTCTCATAAAGCGACATAAATAACGCGTTCATTATTATCACCGCCACTATGCAGAATACAAGGGTCGATGTGATGATCGTGGATATCTCGGTCATCTGAATAACTCCGTCAAGCTGCGGTATCAGGTCTCTCCATCCTGACGCCTCGTTCTTATTTCCTGAATATCTGTTCCAGAAAGAGAGCGTCCTGTTGCCTGCGTTGTCAAGGTCTTTGAACTTCAGAACTATCTCATGAGTCCCTTTGCCCAATCCAAGAAGCTGCCGCGCCTTATTTATATGTATAAATGCCATGCCGCTGTCAGCCTCTCTTATGCCCATGTGAAATATTCCCGATATCCTGAACATCTCCTGAGAGAGCTCGCCTGTGCCAGCCTGCGCGACCGTCAGTACAAGCCTGTCGCCGAGCCCTGCCTCAAGCGTCTCTGCCGCTTTTGAGCCGATGAGAATCTGCCTCTCGCCTTCGGGCTGAAGGTATTCGCCGTTCCTGACCGCCTCATCTATCATTGATACATCCTTCTCCTTTTCAGGCGCTATGCCGTAGAGCAGGACAGAGGTAACTCCTGCCGGTGAACTTAACATGGCGAATGATGCTGTCCTTGGGGCATAGGCTTTAAGCAGGGCCTCTTTATCCAATGAGGCGAGAATATCCTCTGAGCCGTCTATCGTTTTTTCAACATCAAGCGTATCGCTGAAACCTTTTGCGTGTATCTGCCCCTGGCCGAGGAATGTGTCAGTAGCCGTGCTTATCATGCCCTTTATCATGCCTATGTAAAGGCCGTCTATCAGCATGAGCGAGGCGAGGGTGATGCCAACCGCCATTCCTGAGAGAAATGTTCTCCTCTTGTTTCTGAGCACATTGCGCCATGCGAGTTTTAGAAGTATCTTCATAATTTATAATAACTCCCCCCTTCCCCCTCTTAATTTAAGAGGGGGTGGCAAAGCCGGGGGCGTTAATTTAATAAGGGGGGAGTTACGCCCTCATCGCCTTAACCGGCACTATCTTCGCAGCCCTTACCGCAGGCCATATGCTCACTATCAAGGCTGTCGCGATAATTATCAGAGGCGGCACAAATATAGACCGCAAACTTATTTCAGATGTGATCTTCGTAAAGAGGTAGCCCCCGTATTCTATCGGCGTTGGATATGTAATGCCGTATATATGAAACCACCAGTTCGCTGCAATGCCTATTGCCGTACCGGCCAGTATGCTGAGCAGAGAGAGAAATAATGTCTCAAGGACTATCAGCTGAAATATCTGCAGCGGCCTTGTGCCGAGCGCCCGGAGCACTCCGAATTCACGCGTCCTCTCAAGCACGACCATGAGGATCGTATTCAGCACGCCTACGGCTATGATTATCGTAAAGACTATGATGGAGTAGCGGTTTCCCTTGAGGTCAGCCTGCATCGCGCTGTAAAATTGCGCCTCAATAACCTGCCACGGGTCAATGTCGGTCATCGGGTCATTAAGTGTTTCAGCTATGAGGCGCGCTGCCTCCTGTGTCTTTGAATGGTCATTGAGTACAACAGCTATCTCATGAACGCCCTCATCCATTGCGAGAAAATCCTGAAGCGTCTTTATATGGATGTAGCACTTTGACTCGCCGTAGGATTTGCCCTCGCCGCCTGTAATCCCCGTAACCCTGTAAAGCCCGTTTGCCATAGAGCCGTCAACGCCCTGCGCTATAAGCGCTACCTCATCCCCAAGACCCACTCCCAACACCCGCGCGAGGCCGTCGCTTATCACAACCTCCAACTCAGGAGAAGCTGAAAGGAAACTCCCTTTACTCACCTTGTTTTTAAGACGGGTCGTCTTCGCCTCTCTGACAGGATCAATGCCCATGACAGTTACGCCTGTTGTCTTCTTTCCTGCGGAAGAGCCCGAAGAGCGCGCATCCGCCTGCCATCATCATGCCAGTCAGTATCGAGCGCCACTTGTTGCGGAAGATGTTTCGGAAGGCTATCTTATGGATGATCATTTCATTCTCTGAAGGTTCCTTAATGTGAAAACATCCGGCTCAAGCTTTATATCAAACTCCAGATCAATGTATTTAATAACAGTCTTCTTCTCAGGCTTATTCAAAGGCCTCATCACAAGCATCGAAGGGATCTTTCTTCCGCTGAAGGTCTTCGGTTCGCTGAACTCCATGATCCTCATCTTCTGCCCCTTCTCGTCATAGTATGTCTCCCGCACCGGCAGGTAATCCCCTTTGCTGACAACGAGGATTATCTTTGCCCAGACCGTCGGGATATCAGCTTTAGGAATCAGCTCGATATAATAATTAGCAGTATCAGCGTCTTCGGGAGTTATCAGTCTCCCGGTATAATCTTCCCTCATGGAGCTCTCCTTCACAAGGTCGTCATTCGTAAAGTCAGACCCCATCCACGAACTCATCATCATTGACGGCGGGACCTTCATCACCTTGTTTATTTTGGGGAAGTAGTTCCACATCTCATTCTTCATCCTGAGCGTCGCGATGTCAGCGTCCTTCTTCGGGCTCTTTATGCGGATGAAGGTCATATCAAGCCCCTCGCTCCAGATATCCATGGTGAGCGTGCGCTCCCAGTTCTCGGATGCTATCATCATCTCAATCTGCCCGCGGCTCGTCTTGCTGCGGTAGAGCTTGTCCATCTTGTCAACTATCTCATCAACGCTCAGCGCATCATCTGCGTATGATGGGGATAGCGGCGCTGATGAAATAAAGAGGGTCAATAATATGAGCAGATTTCTTAGAAATATCATAAGAACAATATATCATAAAAAAGAGGAAGAGCATGAATAAATTATTCCAATAAACCTCTCTGCCACAGAGATGGAAGGATATTTTAAAGTCTCCCCTCCCTTGAGGGGAGGGGATTAAGGGGAGGGTGAAAATTCTTCTTAAATTATCTTGGAAACTCTATAGCAATACTACATTGGATCATCAACATTCAATATTAATACAGTAATGTTTAGTATTGCCCTCAGAAAAACCTTGACAACCTGTGTGATTTATCAATAATGTATTGCATAAAATTATCGAGGGCAGCTTTAGCCATGTGGAGGACATAACATGATTGAAGGAATGATCTTTTCAGCGCTTGGAGGACTGTTATCAAGTGCTTTGAGCGGCGTTGTTGGCAATAGGACAGATGCTGCGGTATACAGTGCATGGCGTGTTATTGGTAAACGATTAAGAGAAGGTGGTAGACCTATAAACCACGATCTTCAACGCGCAGTTATTCGGTCTTACATTAGCGCACTGATTACGATTTGCAATGAGTGTCTGGCAGAGTTGAGAGAAAATAAAAAAAGGCATGAAAAGGAAATCCGCTGGTTTGAAGATAAAATCACAGTATCTGAGAACAAAATTAAGGAACTTGAAAAAAGTACCGAATATGTAGTGCCGCCATTAGAATCATTCAGTGAGATAGAATTACTGCTAACGCCGGAAGGTGCGCTTGCAAGGGAGAGAATAGAGACAATTAAAGGAAAACTTATTCAGGCATCTATCGATTCAGATGGTATCCCACCGTGTTTTAAGGGAAAGATCGAAAAACCGAACGCTGGATTGTTTGAACTTATGTCTCTCTTTTTTGCCAGAGAAATAAAACAGAACGAGGTAGTGCGTAATATCTTTGAGGGACAACTGCTTGCAAAGATGGATATTGAACTACAGGGGCATCGGTTGACAATAGATCTGCTTGAGGTATCACTGCTCGGTGTGGCAAAAGAAGTTTCTGAAGTATTAAGCATTACTACGCGGACAGAAGCAAAGGTTGATTCGATTGCTGCGGATGTCAAGAAAATACTGGAACCAACGAAGGGAATAAAACGGCCTGAAATACCTGATGATGTACGCGCTCTCCTTGAGGAAAGCGCAAATCTACTGAACGTTGGTAAATACGAAAATGCCAGAAGTGTTACACAAAAAGCATTAGAACTCGCCATTTCCCACGCTGATAATATTGCTATAGCAAGAGCAAAGAATCTCCTGTCTATTATTTTGCATGAAAATGATAACAAGCACGATGATGCAATCAAACTGCTTAAAGAGGCTTTGACAATATTTAGAGATGCTAAGTCAGAAGAGGATATAGCAAATACATTAGGTCTTATAGGGAACACTGAGATTGATGGGGAAAATTTTGATGCAGGGAAAGCCTTTCTTGTCGAAGCGTTAGAGATTTACAAAAAACTCGGGGATAAAATAGGCATAGCACAGAAGCTTGTAAAACTCGGATGGATAGACCATCGTCGCGGACGAGACAAGGAGTCACTTGATTATTATGATCAAGCCCTTGTCGATTTTCTTAGTGCCTATAATGAGCGCTCATCAGAAGATAAGCTAAACGTAAACATAATACAGGGGATAGCTGGATGCTATCAATGCAAAGGGCTTGTGTACGAGGCTACTGGCAAGATCGCGGATGCTGAGGCTAACTATGCACAGGCTCTTGAATGGATGAGGAAGACTGGTTTTCAGCAGGATATTGCTAAGATACTCGCTTTGCTTGCCAAATTGAAGTATTGCGAAGCGCAATATGACAGCGGCAACCAATATCTTGACGAAGCTATTCAGATATATGAGTACATAAAAGACTACAGTTGGATTTCCAGATGTCAACAAATGAAAGGTCAAGTATTTTTTACGACCAGGAAACCGGATAAAGCAATTGCTGCTTTTGAAGCGGCCTTGCTATCAGCGGAGAAATCCGGCGATTGCAAGCAGCAAGAGGATATATTGAGCACTCTTGGGAATTTTTATTTGGAAACTAAAAAAAATGATAAAGCCAGAGAATATTTTGTAAAGGCAAGGGACGTATCATTGAAGGAAGGACTTTTAGATGGATATGCGGCTTCCCTTGAGCACTTGGCTCATATTGCTAATCTTGATAAAAATTCTAATGAAAGAGATCGGTTGCTCAACGAAGGGGTACAAACTCTGTCCCGCCAAAATGATAATGTCCTAATTCACCAAAATAGAAATGTCCTAAATTGGAAATGCTAAACTGCCTCTTTTTGATAAGGAGGCAAGGTGGCACGAAAGGACATTATCATTTTGAGTCAGAAAGAGTTAAAGCGGT
>JACQZE010000013.1 GCA_016207885.1 Nitrospirota bacterium
CAAGTCTTACTGCTTCTTCCTTGAACTGCTTGTCGTATTTCCTGTTCCCTTTTCTCTCTCCCATCTCACACCTCCTAAGGTTCTAAGGTTTATATTTTACCTAACCTTTCGGTGTGTACGCTGTTTCGGGGGAACTTCAAATACTTTGGAAAATGTTTTTTACAACAACTTAATCACAATGGCGGGCATTATGTTTGCTGCAATTGTTGGTGGTTTTTTCTCTTTTGTTAGCCTTGTCTCCTCAAAAGAACAAAAAGTATCTGAATTTCGCCAAGAATGGATCGATGGGTTACGGGGAGATCTATCAGTCTTCTTTTCTTCCGCTCGAGCACTATGTCGAACTATGCAAGAGGCACGCAGCCCGAACACCACTGATGAAGATGTTCAAGACTTCAAGTTTGGGAGGGAAAAGATAGGACACATGCGCTTGGCTGGTGCTGATGCTCTCTATCGAGTAAAGCTACGCCTAAACAAGAATGAGCTCGAACATAGGGAGCTACAGCGCTTACTTGAAACTGCGATAAAGATTCAAAATCGAATAAATATAGATAAAGGGCTTGATTACACTGAGGCACTTGACGCCATCGAAAGTGCCTCTGAATACTCCCAAGATGTTTTGAAAAGCGAATGGGAGAGAGTAAAAATTGGCGAACCAACATATCGCTATTCTAAATATTTTGCAGTTGCGGTCCTTCTTCTTGGTTTGGTAGTTTTCTCTTTAAGTGCATATGTGATTCTTAGCAGCAGACTACCTGATGTGGTAAGTGAAAAGACTGTGCAGAAGAGAATGGGGTCAGGCTTGCAAACATGCAAATAAAATTGAATACGATGGAGCAGTGTATCGCCATCCTTCCGGCTGAAGCTCATCCCGCACTGTGCTGAAACGGTTTCCATAAAGATGAAATATTAAACCAGACACCTGCCGTCAAAACTCTTTTCATCAATACCGAGAAGCGAGATTATCGTGGGGCCTACATCAACTATGTTGATATCAGAAACATCTATCTTGCGGTTAATAAAGAAGGTCGCGTCATCCCTATATGCAATCATCCCGTGCCATTTCATTCATTTTGACTTCATCCTTACATTTTGTTAATATCACATCATAGGGCGATAAATAAAGAAGGAGTACGCGTATGAAGGCAATCAGAGCGATTTATGACGGACACGCTGTAAAACTCATGGAACCCGTTCTTTTAAAGGGAAAAACAGATGTCCTCGTCGTCTTTCCTGATATTTCTGCCAAAATTTCTGCACCAGAAGCGAGGAGACTTCTTCGCGGCTCTGGCAAGGGCGAAGGGCTGGTCAAAAAACTGTTACAATCACGCGCAGAGGACATAACCCTTGGCGGAAAATAAAAAAGGTGTCTATATTTTTGATACCTCCGCTCTT
Source organism: Nitrospirota bacterium (assembly GCA_016207885.1). Taxonomy (NCBI): domain Bacteria; kingdom Pseudomonadati; phylum Nitrospirota; species Nitrospirota bacterium. The sequence goes on from JACQZE010000013.1 coordinate 1,393, forward strand.
CTTGCATTCATTGAGGACGAAGACGGGGCCGAATATGCGGAAGATTTGTTGATTAAGGCAGAGCAAAATGAGGTAACGATTTTTATCGCATTCGTCAGCCTTACCGAGGTAATGTATATCACGTTACAGGAAAAGGATGAAGCCACGGCCCAATCAAGAGTTGCCCTCATTAAATCTCTTTCTTGCATTATAGAAGAATCAAGTGAAACGTTGAACTTTGCTGCGGCGCGTTTGAAGTCAAAGAACCGCATATCATTGGCAGACGCGTACATTGCTGCATTATGTCAAGAACAAAACGGAATTCTCGTCCATAAAGATCCAGAATTTGAAAAGCTCACACCCGCCATCAACCAGCATAAGCTTCCATATAAATAGAGTCATAAGCATAAATCAAAATAAATGAACTACCTCGCAGCAGAGCTGAACGAGGTATCAAAAACTTACTGCTCAAACAAGACTAACTGCTTATTATTATAAATTCTCTCATACTCTTTTGGATTTCGCCATTGATTCTTCACATAGTTCATTATTGTCTCTTCGTTACCATGCTTACCAACTGTAGATATGAAATATCCTGATGTCCAGAAGTCACCACCCCAAAGAATTCTTTTCACCTCAGGTCGCCTTAAGAAAATCTCTTTTGCTATTTATCGCGCTCTTGAGGTCAAAACCTTTATGAGGCAGAGCGACAAGGTCAGGCGCGTCAGCAAGCAAGGCTCCGCTGTAAACCTCTTCCTTGAAGAGTACCTCTTTGATTACCTTCTCTCCATCCACTTCAAACGACAGCAGTTCACTCTTAAGTTTCTTCCTTAATCCTTCATACCCGCTTGCATCAACACAGCCTCGGGAATATTTTCCTTTTGAATGAATATAAAATCTTGCGGGGTCAAGAGCAAATACCGTGCTCTCTGAATGCATCGTTTCAAAAGAATCCGGGATATCCTTTGTGAACTTCAGATACCCTCTCTCCTTCAGCCATGAGTTCAGATATATCTCTTTCTTAATCGTTGTGAAGCCATGATCAGACAATATGATAAACGGGATTTCATCACCCGCCTTCTTATGCATCTCTCCTATCAGCGCGTCAATCTCCCTGTAGAAATCCAGGAAGAAATTGTGGATCGCATGCCCATCATCATCAAGCGCAGCCCATAGATAATGATGAAGCCTGTCAGTCTCTGTCACAACACCTATAAAAAGATCCCAGTCATCCTCGTTCAGAAAATGAAGTATCGCCTTCTTTCTTATGCCAAAGGTTGTTTTTATATTCTCTGCCAGCGCGGCTGATGATTCTCTCGCCTTCTGAGTATCAACATCCATCTTATATCCGATGCTCTTTAAGTATTCATAGGCTGATTCAGGATAAGTTGCCTTCTTAAGGTCAAGAGATACAAAACCGGATGTAAGAACACCGTTAAGTTGTCTGGCAGGATAAGTAGATGGTACATTTAGAACGACGCTTCTCTTGCCGTTCCTTCCGGCAACATCCCAGAGCGTGGCGCTTCTTAGATCATCAGCATTAGGGAACTTCCATTTGTATGTATTCTTCACGACCTCAGTGAAACCGTAGATACCGTGCCTTCCCGGATTCACACCTGTCATGAATGTGCTCCATGAAGTTGAAGAGACCTCGGGTATTGAAGCTGTCATCGGCGAGAGAGTGCCTGTAGCAATCATCTTTGCAAGGTTAGGCATAACGCCTGAATCAATAAACCTCTTAAGAAGACTGCAAGGCACACCATCTATGCCGAGCACAATGACCTTGTTCTGTTTGGCCGCTTTTTTCTTGAAGATATTGAACATAGATGTGATGATCTTTCAGAAATGAATTTATTAAATAACAAGAATAATTCCCCCTCTTTGGCAAAGAGGGGTTAGGGGAGATTTTAGAATAAATAATATCAAAGTTATAAAATCCCCCCTTGCCCCCCTTTTTCTAAGTGGGGAGAAAGATTACTACATATATCCCAAATCCCTAAGCTTGCTCATGATCTCTTCTTTGCCCTGTCCGCGGCCTGCCCTTTCATATGTGTTCTCAAGGTCCTGCTCCCATGCGGGGATGTCGGACATCTTTGTGGTAGAGCCTTTTGCGCCAAGTGAACGATAGCCTAAATTATATAGCGTGCAGAAAGGCACCTTGTACTTAAATATGAAATCCCATATATCCCGCTCTTTAAAATGCAGTATCGGCTGTATCCGCATATGAGGAGGATTCTTCCGAGGGCTAAAGAAGGTCTCCTGTACGCGCGCCTCCTGCTCGTCCCATCTTATAGCTGTTGCAAGCGCGGTAATCTTATTCTCCTCAAGGAACATGTTCATGGCTATCGTCTTCATCAGGTGGTTGCCGATAAAAGACTCGGGCTCGAACGGAAACTCCTCATCTGTGATCTCCAGAAGCGCGATCTCCTTTCTGTTGCGCTCATTAAGGCTGCTGACCTTTATCATATCGCCAACCTTTTCCGCCTTGGAAGCCACATCAATGTTCTTTGCGATACGGGCATCAAGGTTCCACTCTTTTTTGAGCTGGTTGAATATATCCCATATCTCTTCAAAGACATAACCCTCGTCAATGAACATGCACATCGGCATCTTAACTCCAAGCTCTTTGCATGACTCTCTGAAGAGCCAGGTCATTGTTGTGCTGTCCTTGCCGCCGGTCCAGGCTAACGCAAGATTATCAACACCGAACTTATCAATGGCCTCCTTGATTATCTTCTTTGAGTGCGCTATCTTCTCTTCAAGGCTCAAGCCCATCAGCCTCTCCATCTCTTCCATCGTCATAGATTCTGCTGTCATAACTCCTCCTTTAATTTATAAAAATCATTCTAAGTTCCACTTTCTCAGTTCAGTCTTCTTTATCTTGCCTGTCGCGGTCTTTGGAAATTCATTAACCTGTATTATCTTTCTCGGTATCTTAAACCGTGCAATACGCCTCTTGAGGTGATCCCTTATCTCTGTCTCATCAAATGAAATGCCCTCTTTTATCTTTATGAAGAGTATCGATATCTCAGAACCCCTGCCGTCAGCTATGCCCACCATAGCGCACTCTTCAATCGAGCCATGCTCCATTATAACATCTTCAATCTCTCTGGGATAAATATTCATGCCGTCAACAATGATAAGGTCTTTCTTTCTGTCAACTATATAAATGTATCCGTCCTCGTCTATCCTCGCCATATCGCCTGTGTACAGCCAGCCGTCCTTTAAGACAGATGCGGTTTCATCCGGCCTGTTATAGTAACCTTTCATAACATTGGGGCCTTTGACCCTCAGTTCTCCTATCTCTCCGGAAGGCACTTTTACACCATCTTCTCCGATAACGCTGACCTCAACGCCCGGCAGCGGCAGGCCGACTGATGACGGTTTCCTTGCGCCTTCTACGGGATTCACCGCCACAACAGGCGATGCCTCGGTAAGCCCGTAGCCCTCGATCAAAGGCGCTTTAAACCGCTTCTCAAATGCGTCTATAGTATCCGGAGGCAAAGCTGCCGCGCCTGAGACACAGACCCTGATCCTTGTGAAGAGTCTGAACAAGAGCATGAATAAAAGAGGAATCTTCTTTTTAGAGAGTATGCTGTAGATCGTGGGGATAGCCACAAAAAAAGTGATCCTGTCCCTGAAGACACTCTTGATCACATTTGAAAAAGGCTTTACCGAAGGCAGCAGTATGATGCTTGCTCCGGAATATACAGGAAGAATAACGCAGACGGTAAAAGTGAAAGAGTGAAAGAGAGGCAGAAAAAGAAGCACCCTGTCCCTTGGCGAAAAACTCATTACCTGCATGCAGGACTCGACATTTGATATGAGGTTATGGTGCGTGAGCATCGCGCCCTTGGGAAAACCTGTAGTCCCGGAGGTGTATAAAAAGACCGCGGTATCATCAGCAGATCCATTATATGGCTCCGCGTCTTCTTCCGGCACTTCATCAAACAAGGCCTTCCTGATCTCAAGGCCCGGCTTTAACTTATCAAGCTTTTTCGAGAAACCTCTGCCATGTATAACGATCCTGCAGCCTGAGTCACTGATAATGAATGAGATCTCATCCGGGGTTAAAAAAGTATTAATTGGAACTGCGATGCCGCCGGCCCTCAGGACCGCGAAGTAGCTGATGATATACTCAGGGCTGTTATCCATCAGGATAGCAGCGCGCTCACCGGCTTTAAGCCCGAGCGCTCTCAGCCCGCCTGCTGTCAATGTCACATGCCGGTTCGCCTCTGCATAGGAGTACTTCATCTCCCCGAACTTTATGCAGGTTTTATGCGGATGCTCAGCAGCCCTCTGTAATAATAGATCGCTTAAAGTCATTGGTCACCTGATATTACCATATTATATTTCATGGCAGCCGCAATTCATATCACATACTTTTATAATTATCCCGCATAGGGTTATAATATTGCGTCAAAGGAAATAATTTACATGGATATCGTTCAGTATCTTAAATATAAAAAAGAGCTTGTCGACAATTATCTTGAGGCCTATGTCTCATCCAAAAAAGGCCGGAACGGCTGCCCCGAAGAACTTTATGAGGCGATGAGATACGCGCTTATGGCCGGCGGCAAAAGGATAAGGCCGATCCTGGCGCTCGCAGGCTATGAAGCTGTTAACGGCAGATCAAATAACGTAATGCCTGTAGCTTCATCTCTTGAACTGATACACACGTATTCATTGATCCATGATGACCTTCCGGCGATGGATGATGATGATATGAGAAGGAACAAGCCGACCACACATATCGCATTCGGAGAGGCCACGGCAATACTTGCGGGCGACGCCCTGCTGACCGAGGCGTTCAATATCATCTCCAACTCAAACGCAGAACCCGGCATACTCATCAATGTGATAAAAGAAGTGACACATGCCTGCGGGCCTGACGGAATGGTCGGAGGGCAGACTGTAGATATACTGATGGAAGGGAAGAAGGCGGAAAAGAATGACATCATATATATTCATACACATAAAACAGGAGTATTCATTAAAGCGGCGGTGCGCGTGGGAGCAATGATGGCAAATGCCACGAAAGATGAACTTGCCGCGCTGACAACATACGGAGATAATGTAGGGCTCGCATTTCAGATAGTTGATGATATTCTTGACATAACCGGCACAACAGAGGAGCTCGGAAAGACAGCAGGCTCTGACAATGTAAATGCTAAAAACACATACCCCTCCATATTCGGCATTGAGGAGTCAAGGAAGATAGCAGAGGCACTTATATCTGATGCCGTCAAGGCGCTTGAGGGTTTTGATGAAAAGGCAGACCCGCTCAGGGAGATCGCAAAATATATTATATCGAGGCGGAATTAGATACATTCATGTATATAGAGAAGATCAAAGGCCCTGATGATGTAAAAAAGCTCACGATTGAGGAACTTAACGAGCTTGCAAAAGAGTTAAGGGAAACGATCATCGAGAGAGTCGCGCTTAACGGAGGCCATCTCGCCCCGAGCCTCGGCGTAGTTGACCTTACCATTGCGCTTCATTATGTCTTCAACTCACCGGTTGACAAGATCATCTGGGACGTAGGCCACCAGTCATATTCGCACAAGCTTCTTACCGGAAGATACAATTCCTTCTCAACCATCAGGCAGCATGGCGGGATCTCCGGATTCCCGAAAATATCTGAAAGCCCGCATGATTCATTCGGCACAGGCCACAGCTCAACATCCATCTCTGCCGCATTGGGAATGGTGGCTGCAAAGAACCACAACCTGAAAAATTATAAAGCCATTGCTGTCATAGGCGACGGAGCAATGACAGCCGGGCTTGCGTTTGAAGGGCTGAACCATGCCGGACATCTTAAGAAAGACCTGATCGTCATACTCAATGACAACGAGATGTCCATATCACCAAATGTCGGCGCTCTCTCGGCGTATCTGAGAAAGATGTTGATGGGTGACTTTTACACAAAGTTCAAGAAAGAGACAAAGCTTCTTCTGGACCGTTTTCCAAAGGTTGGAGAGCCTGTGCTTAAGATGGCAAAAAAAGCAGAGGATACCTTCAAGGGCTTCGTTGTCCCGGGCATGCTCTTTGAGGAACTCGGGTTTGAATATGTCGGCCCTGTTGACGGGCACAAGATCGAACAGCTTATAGAGACCTTTGAGAGGTTCAAGGACTTTCCCGGGCCTGTGCTCATACACGCGATAACCAAGAAAGGGAAAGGGTATCCAATGGCTGAAAAAGAGCCCGGGATATTCCACGGCATAGGGCCTTTTGACATCGAGACCGGAGAGACAGCCTCTTCTTCCAACGTATCATACAGCGAGGTATTCGGAAGGTCTCTTGTCGCACTTGCCAAGGATGATGACAGGATAGTCGCTATCACAGCCGCCATGACCGAAGGCACAGGCCTTTCAGAATTTGTCAGGGCATTTCCAAAGAGGTTCTACGACGTAGGCATTGCGGAACCGCATGCCGTCACATTCGCGGCAGGGCTTGCAACCCAAGGCGTAAAACCTGTAGTTGCGATCTATTCCACATTCCTTCAAAGATCGTATGATGAGATCATCCATGACGTATGCCTTCAAAACCTTCCCGTAGTCTTTGCGATCGACAGGGCCGGGATCGTGGGAGATGACGGGCCTACGCATAACGGCGCGTTTGACCTCTCATTTCTCAGGCACATACCTAACCTTGTAGTCATGGCTCCGAAAGACGGCGATGAACTTCAGTGCATGCTCAAGACGGCGGTCTCCCATAACGGGCCTGCTGCGATCAGATATCCGAGAGGGGCAGCTGCCGAGAGCTTTGAAGAGATAGATCGAAAAGAGATACCTATTGGCAAGGCTGAGGTTCTGAAAGAAGGCAAAGACCTGCTGATACTTGCCATAGGCAATATGGCTCTTCCCTCGCTTGAAGCAGCAAAACTGCTTTCTGAAGCCGGCATTGACGCCGCAGTAGTTAACGCAAGATTTCTTAAACCTCTTGATACCGGAACTATAATAAAACTTGCGAAAGAGACAGGCAATGTCCTAACTGTTGAGGAGAATGTAATATCAGGCGGCTTCGGCAGCGCAGTGCTTGAAGAGATAACAAAGGCCGGTATTGAAGGCGTGAAGGTCAGGATGCTCGGCATCCCTGATAAGTTCATTGAACAGGGCCCGCAAAAGCTTCTCAGAAAGGAACTCCGGCTCGATGCAGAAGGCATTACAAAAGAAGCGCTTGCGCTTGTCGGCAGAAAATCTCCGCTTACACATAAAGTCAACTGATCTTTTACCGTTGTTCAAATCACTCCCTTAATGAGAGCGAATATCTCTGTTTCCATTTAGCACTCACCTATCTATATAATAAGATATGAGCAAAGAGAAAGAGTTAGACAATATATTTCAGAACTTCAGGGAAGACCTTCGCGGCTTTATCGATATTTCTTTGCAGGAAGATGAGCTTTCATGGAAAGAATGGCTGTCCCATATAAAACGGGATATAAACATCAGATGCTGGGAGATAAAAAATTGCGATAAAAAAGATTGCCCGGCTTTTATGAATTCATGCGGCAGGTGCTGGATCATCGCAGGCACAATGTGCGGCGACGTGCCGCACGGCCAGTTTGCCATAAAATACGGCAACTGCATCAAATGCAACGTGTATCAGGAAGCCGTGCTTGCAAACCCTGAAAATGAGATATACGAGCACCTGATCGTCCTTGTCCACAGCTTAAGATCCAAACATCTGGAACTTAAGACATTGGCGCTGCATGACATACTCACCGGCCTTTACAATAGAAATTACCTGGATATATACCTTGAAAGAGAACAAAAGAAGATCAAAAGATACGGCGGAAGTTTAACCTGCTTCATGTTCGACCTCAACAACTTCAAACATATAAATGACACTTACGGGCATCTGCACGGAGACGGAGTATTAAGAGAATTTGCTTCGATCCTGAAAAACTCCATCAGAGACACCGACCTCATAGTACGTTACGGCGGGGATGAGTTTTTCATAATCAAGCCTGAATCATCGGGCCATGAAAATGATATCATGCTGCAGCGCATCCGCCAGAATATCGCAAAGTGGAACGAAGAGTACGGGAGCGAGAATTACAGCCTCTCTTTCAGTTACGGCCACGCTGTTTACGATCAGGACAAAGATATCGAACAGGTCATCGAAAAGGCGGACGCCGAGATGTACAAAGACAAACAGAAACATCAAAAGCCTTTGTAAATATTTTCTATCTGCTTTTGTCATTTCGAGTGCAACGAGAAATCTCTTCCTTAGCAGTCATTCCCGTGAAAACGGGAATCCAGTTCTTTATATTACATCCATCAAGAGGGCCTGCCTGCCGGTAGGCAGGGTTCAGGGGTGTGTTGCTTTTTCTATACAAACTATCCAGCGGCCTTTGAGGAACATTTGTGATATCTCGAATCACATGAGTATAGATCATGGCTGTTTCCACATTTTTGTGTCCCATTAGAGTCTGTATTGCATGGATATTCAACATCCATAAATTACGACCGTTCGTATCTCCTGGATATTACATAGCAAGTAGGAATATATCCAGATAATTCATTCAGTTAAAAGGATGTTTTTTGCTATTTTTTTGCTTGATTTATTAATCATTACTCTCTAAAATGATTAATGATTGAGGAAATAGGAGCGGTCGTATTAATTGTTAGCTTAATAACATAAATGAAATTTCACGGTATTGAATATGATGATGAGCTGAAGACAAGTGGTGTTCTGCGTGTTGGTATGTTGCGCTTCATCGAAATATTATACGTAGAATTTTATTACACACTTATTTTTAAACCAAATGAAGCAGCTGAGTGGCCTGAAAAATGGTTGGATGGCAAGTTCCATGGGGCAGTTGATAAATTCAAAGATACATTTTTAAAGTTTGATACCATATCCCGTTATTTATCTAAAAACATTGAAGTGGCTTTGATACACAAGGATAGTCGAGAACTGGACCAATACAGCCACTTTTTGAAGGCTATGGTGGATATTCCAATAAACCTTGATTCACTTCTACTTTATTTACGAGTCCAAGCTGATTGTTTAGCTAACGTTATTCCAAATTTCTATGGGGAAGAAGGAAAACGTCAATCCATTGCCCGAGACAGCTTTCGGGCTCAAGCTAAATGGTTCATCACTAAGAAGCCTGAATTTGATCCAACCTACACAAGAATTCTCAATGAGCATACAGAGTGGTTTGACATGCTTGCGGGAGAGACTCGGGGGCAAGGAATTCGAGACATTCTTGTTCACTATCGTGGCGTTTACCAATTGGGCTGGACTTCTTTAAGTACAGGTAAGACTATTTCCTTCAATGCTTCACTTCGGAACGAATCAGGCTATGTGCAAAACGATCTAATCCCGATATTAGCTAAAATGGTTGCTGGATATTTCGAGTTTTTAGAAAAGTCGTATGTGCACTTTAGGCAGATGGTTTTGGGAAACGTGAAAGGGGGGAATTTCGGAGACATCCATGAGTCTTCACAGTATCTCAAATTCAGTTCTGACATAGGGAGTGCTTGGATATATCCTAAAATAACAGCATAGCTAACCAGTCACTTCAGCGGATTCGGGAAACGGTGGCGGCGATACCGGCCAGTTTCTTGGCCGGATCCGCTGAGTTTGGCACATACCTCCAGCAAAAACCACCCCTCACCTCTTGGACATCGGCGTATAACTCTTCTTCCCTTTTAACGATGAAATGAACGAGGGCCTTATTATCCTGCCCTGCACTATCTCCTCGATCCTGTGAGCTGACCAGCCGGCAACCCTTGCCATAGCGAATATCGGGGTGAAGAGGTCTTCAGGTATCCCCATGCACTGATATACAAAGCCGGAGTAGAAATCAACATTCGTGCAGACGATCTTAGCCTTCTTTTCTCTGACAAGCCCGGGCGCCAGATTTGCGATCCTCTTATAAAGGGCGAACTCCTTTTCCCTGCCTGCCATCTTTGCAAGCTCTTCTCCCTTCTTCTCTAAAAAGACCGCTCTCGGGTCTGTCAATGTGTAAACCGCGTGGCCCAATCCGTAGATCTTCCCCGACTTGTCACCTGCTTTTTTATCAAGGATCATCTCAAGATAAGCTTTAACTTCTTCCTCATCATCCCAATCCTTCAGCTTGCGCTTGATGTCAGTTACCATCCTTACGACAGCCTCATTCGCGCCGCCGTGAAGGTGGCCTGAAAGAGAGCCGATGCCGGCGCATATCGCCATGTAGGTATTCGCCCCTGATGATGAGACGCATCTTGTCGTGAATGTCGAGTTGTTGCCTCCGCCGTGCTCCGCGTGAAATACAAGCATGGTGTCAAAGAGCTCAGCCGTGAACCTGTCAGGGACATTGCCTGACAGCATATAGAGAAAGTTCTCGGAAGTGCTGAGCTTGGGATCAGGCTCGATCAGTTTTGTATTGTCTTTCTTCTTCATCAATCTCGTCTGATAATTGTAAGCTATGATCGTAGGCATCTTTGCTATCAGGTCAATGCACTGCCTTGTCACATCCCTCATATCAGTGGAGTTCGGATCCTTATCAAAAAGATGCATCGCTGACACAATGTTGTGAAGCGAACCCATCTGGTCGTCATGCTTCGGCCTGTTGAGTATTATCTCCTTGGCTTCTTCAGGCAGCGCGCGCCTTTTCCCTAACGCCTTTGAAAAACTCTTCAGGTCTTCTTTCCCCGGAAGCTCGCCTGTCAAAAGAAGATAGACCGTCTCCTCAAATCCGAATCTCTTTTCCTTCTCTTTCCCGCTTACCAGATCTTCAACATCATAGCCGCAATAATAGAGTTTGCCGGGTATGGGTTTTAATTTTTCCACGCCGTCGCCGGTGATGACCTTCTCATAACCCAAAACCTGCCCTTTGCTGGTGATGCCGACAATCACGCCTGAACCGTCCTCGTTCCTAAGGCCTAATTTGATATTCTTCTCCCTGATGATCTTGGGATCTAACTTGTCATGCAGCAAAGCAAGCTCCTCAACCTTCTTGATAACACTCTCCATTTCATCCCGCCTCCAATATAATGTCTGACAGATATCATAATAATTTCAAAGAAATAATGAAAGCGCGATGGTAAGATATACAAATCATGAAGGAAACGGGAACAAAAAAGACACGCCTGGACAAGCTCCTGTTTGAGAAAGGCCTTGTCGAAAGCAGGGAGAGGGCACGAGCAGCCATTATGGAAGGAAATGTTCAGGTCAACGGTGTTGTTGTCGACAAGGCAGGCTCACTCGTAAAACCTGACGCGCAGATTGAAGTCCTTTATAAAATGCCATATGTCAGCCGCGGCGGGCTTAAGCTTGAGCATGCGATAAAGGAGTTCAATATCAATGTCAGCGGCAAGCGAGCCATGGATGTCGGTGCGTCTACCGGAGGGTTTACAGATTGCCTTTTGCAAAATGGCGCAATAAAGGTCATCGCGGTTGATGTAGGATACGGCCAGTTCAGCTGGAGCCTGAGACAGGATGAAAGGGTTGTCCTTATTGAAAAGACGAATATCAGATACCTCCCGAATGACATCATCCCGTACAAACTCGACATCATAACCATTGACGTCTCATTCATATCATTATTAAAGGTCATCCCAAAGATTTTAGAATTCCTTAAACCTTCTGGAGAAGTTATCGCGCTTATAAAGCCGCAGTTCGAGGCAGAAAGAAAGGACATCGGCAAGGGCGGCGTGGTTAAGGATGAAAAGAAACGGCTTGAGATCGTTGAGTATATAAAGAACGAATTGATCAATATGAAGCTTGAAGTCATCGGCGTGACCGAATCGCCTGTCAAAGGGCCTAAGGGAAATGTGGAGTATTTGATATATTTCAGGAAGCCCTGATGCTAAGTAAAGAGAAGACTAATTTGCATACTATTTGGTAATACTTTAAAATATTACTAAAGGTTACTCATAAAGGAGGAGCATATTATGTCAGTAAAAACTTCAGTCAACATCCCTGATGACATATTTAACGAAGTCAAAAAACTCTCGGATAATTTCAGCTCAGTAGTCGCAGAAGCGCTTACAGAGTATCTTAGAAGGAAGAAGGTTGAAAAGGCGATGTCAAGCTTCGGCAAATGGGAAGAGCGGGATAAAAGCAGCGCGGAAATTGTTAAGGACATGAGAAAAGAGGACAAAAGGCGCTATGCGAACCGTAATCGTTGACACCGATGTCGCCATTGACTACTTGCGGGGAATTCCGTATGCCAATGAACTCATGCTGGGCCTTTGGGACGGGAACACGGCATATTTAAGCATTCTCTCAGTATATGAGCTTTATGCAGGGATGAGAGAGAATGAAATAGAAGATACCGGGAATTTTATAGATGCATGCATTATTGAGCCTGTCACAATCGAAACAGCCAGAAAAGCCGGAGAGATTTACAGGCGGTACAGAAAAGAGGGGCTTACTCTGACGTCTATTGACTGCCTTGTCAATGCGACCGCTGTTGTTAAAGGACACAAAATCGCTACAAAGAATAAGGAACATTATCCTGATAAAAAGATACTGTTGCCCTTAAAATAGATATAAATGAAAAAAATATTCTATTTCATAATTATTCTAGCAAATCTAACCGCTATCTCATTCGCTAAAGAAATAGAGAAAGAAAAATATGTTGATGTGCCTTATTTCAATCTTTTACCGTATAACACCGTTGAAGATGTTTTTAAAGTATTTGGCAAATCAAGAATATATGAAACAAAGCTTGCGTTTAATTTTGTTCAATACTATGATCCCCAACAAGAAATAGAAATCATATTTGCTCTATATGGTTGGGATAATAAGATATGGACAATAACAATACATAAGACAGATAGATATAAAGGTTTATCTTATGACTCAGTAGTTGAAGATATTATTGCTGATACAACTTATACAACAAAGGTAGGCGAACTGACTAAAATAGCTATTAAAGAAAAGCTTACACAAAAAGGTATCCAAATGAACTACCTCGCAGCAGAGCTGAACGAGGTATCAAAAACTTACTGCTCAAACAAGACTAACTGCTTATTATTATAAATTCTCTCATACTCTTTTGGATTTCGCCCTTGATTCTTCACATAGTTCATTATTGTCTCTTC
>JACQZE010000014.1 GCA_016207885.1 Nitrospirota bacterium
GGCTATCGGCGAGTTCATAGGGGCTTTTACGATCCTTGACCAGCAGGATGGAACATGGGAGAAAGCAGGAAGGCTTTCATTTCAGATGAAGAAAAAAGGGATCACTGTTCATCTCGTGGACTGCTACATCGCCGTGATTGCCGATGAGAACCGATGCAGACTCTTCACTCTTGATAAACATTTTAAAGAGATAAAACGTTTTTTAAAGATTGAACTGGCTGTGTGAGTATAATTCTGATTGCGGGAAGCCATCATCTGCTTGACTCTCTTTTTTCCTTAACGCTATACTTTAACTACCCTGGGGGAGGCAACAGCCTGAGAGTTCTTCCGACTTACCGGAAGGAGACCCCTTGAACCTGAACCGGTTAATCCCGGCGGAGGAAAGGGAGGAAGAATCATTCACCGTATTCCTTTCTGGGATACGGTTTTTTATTTTTACGACAATGAATAAGAAAATTAACACAGACCCTGCACACATCCGCGAGATACTTGCAAAGTCTCTCGGTCTTCAAGTCCTTGACATGTCTGAGGTATCAAGCCTTCTTGCGCTTGAGGACAATGGGCTATGGGATGAGATATTTGAGGCTGCCGGTAAGGTGAAGGAGAAGGTCTACGGCAAGAGGATCGTTCTCTTTGCGCCGCTATATCTATCAAACGAATGCGTGAATGACTGCCTCTATTGCGGATTCAGAACAGGGAATAAAGATGCCGTAAGAAAGACGCTTACGGTTGATGAGGCGGTGGAAGAATCGAAACTGCTTTCCGGCAGGGGCTACAAGAGGCTGCTTCTTGTTACGAGCGAGCACACAAAGGTTGCCGGGATAGATTATCTGGAGAAGGTCATCCATTCCATTTATGATAAGACCGACATACGCATACTTCACGCGAACACTGCGCCGATGAGCGTGGAAGATTTCAGAAGGCTGAAATCTGCTGGCATCGGCGTGTATCAGTGTTTTCAGGAGACATATCACATCCCGACTTACAGGCACATGCATCCGACCGGAGCTAAATCAGATTACGCCTGGAGGCTCGGCGTAATGGACAGGGCGATAGAGGCGGGATTTGAGGATGTGGGCATGGGCGTTCTGCTTGGGCTTTATGATTGGCGATGGGAGGTTGCGGCATTGATCTCGCACAGCAGGAGATTGATAAATAAATACGGCTTTGGGCCGCACACGCTTTCAGTACCGAGGCTTCAGCCTGCTGAAGGTTCTGAGGTTGAGCTTAAGAGATATCGCGTATCTGACCATGACCTGAAGAAGATAGTTGCCATATACAGGCTGGCGCTGCCTTATGTCGGAGTTGTCATATCTACAAGGGAACAGCCGGAGATAAGGGATGCGCTTTTGTCTATCGGCGCGTCGCAGATATCAGCAGGTTCCAGAACCAGCCCGTCAGGCTATCTGCATGACGGCGACACAGAACAATTTGAGATAGGAGATGCCAGGAGCCTTGAAGAAGTTATCGAAAAGATAGTCAGCCTCGGGCTTGTGCCGAGCCTTTGCACAGCCTGTTACAGGGAAGGCAGAAGCGGCGGAAGGTTCAGAGAGCTTGCGGAAAAAGAGGGCATGAAGAATTTCTGTCACGAGAATGCGCTTTTGAGCCTCAAGGAATATCTCGAAGACTGCGCGTCAGGCGAAGTGAAAGATAAATTAGCAAAGATGCTTGATGAAGAGATCGCAAAAAGCTCAAATGGGTTTGCTGAGAAGATCAAGCTTATTGAACAAGGCAAGAGAGATGTGCATATATAAATAGGCATCGCCCTTCGACAAGCTCAGGGTGACAATCATGTCATGGTGAGCCTGTCGAACCATAGATTCTGGACAAGCCAGAATGACGAATAGAAGGGATATATATGAAACTCAAAATAAATGGAATAGAATCAGAAGTAGATGAGAGCATCACGATATTCTGCCTTCTTGAAAACCTGAATATCGAACCTGAGAGGGTTGCGGTTGAGATTAATTTGAAGATCATAAAAAGGTGCAACTTCAATGATCATTATCTGAAAGAAGGGGATGCGGTAGAGATAGTTAACTTTGTCGGAGGAGGATAGATATGGAAGATAAACTGGTTATCAAAGGCATTGAATTCAAATCCCGTCTCTGGGTTGGAACAGGAAAGTACAAGGACTTTCAGCAGACCAAAGATGCGATCGAGGCATCGGGCGCTGATGTTGTGACCGTTGCCGTGAGACGCACAAATATCTTTGACAGCAAGTCTGAGAACCTTCTCGATTACATAGACCCGAAGAAGTACAAGATACTTCCCAACACCGCCGGGTGCTTCACGCTTGAGGATGCGCTCAGGTACGCAAGGCTCGCAAGGGAGACGGGCGTATCTGACCTGATAAAGATCGAGGTCATAGGCGATGAGAAGACGCTCTTTCCTGATGCCTGCGCAACTTTAAAGGCCACGGAGATTTTGGCGAAAGAGGGATTCATCGTCCTCCCTTATATAAATGATGACCCGGTCATGGCGCTCAGGCTTGTTGATGCTGGCGCTGCCGCTGTCATGCCTCTTGCAGCTCCGATAGGATCAGGGCTCGGGATAAGAAATCCTTACAACTTAAAGATAATACTTGAGCAGGCAAAGGTGCCTATTATTGTAGATGCCGGAGTCGGTAGCGCAGCGGATGTGGCGATCGCCATGGAACTTGGAAGTGACGCCGTGCTTCTTAACACAGCTATTGCAGGGGCAAAGGATCCTGTAATGATGGCAACCGCGATGAAGCATGGCGTGATTGCCGGACGCCTTTCATATAAGGCAGGAAGGATAGAGAAGAAATTATACGCGACTGCGAGCAGCCCGATAACCGGGATGCTGTAAGGATAGTGGTTAAGCTAACAATGTTTGTCATTCCGGCTTGTCCGAAATCCATCTTTAATTTATAAAGGGAAGATTCCGGACAAGCCGGAATGACAGAAGAAAGAATAAATGATTAATTTTAAGCTCTATTTAATTACCGACAGAAAGCTGATAGCTGACCGCTGTTCGCTGACTGCTGCCGTCAGGCAAGCTCTGCTCGGCGGGGTGAAGGCTGTACAGCTTAGAGAGAAGGATCTTGAGACAAGAGAGTTATTAAAGCTGGCTTACAAGATGAGAGAACTGACTGCAAAGTATGATGCGAAGCTCTTCATTAATGACAGGCTTGATATCGCGCTTGCGGTCGGAGCAGACGGAGTTCATCTTACACAGAAGAGCATCCCGGCTGATGCGGTGAGAAAGGCTGTAAAGAATAAGTTGTTGATAGGAGTTTCAACACATTCTATGAAAGAGGCGAAAGAGGCGGAAAAGGGCGGGGCTGATTTCATCACATTCGGGCCGGTCTACAAAACGCCTTCAAAATTAAAGTATGGCAAACCACTCGGCATTGATGTATTAAAAAATGTCAGCAGAAAAATAAATATACCTGTCTTCGCGCTTGGCGGCGTGAAGGCTGAGAATATAGATGAGGTCAAGAAGTCCGGCGCATTCGGTGCGGCAATGATATCAGAGATATTATGCGCTGTTGACATAAAAGAAAAAACAAGGGAACTAATAAATATTTTAGGAGAATAAAATGGCTGATATAAAAGAGACAAGGATAGACCTCGCAAAAAAGGGCATCATCACCGACGAGATGAGGGCGGTTGCGCTTGATGAACAGATGAGCGCTGAACAGCTTTCGCAGGATATTGCCAACGGCCTGACAGTTATCTCAAGGAATATACTTCACAACATAAAACCGCTCGGTATCGGGAAGGGGCTTCGCACAAAGGTGAATGCCAATATCGGAACATCAAAGGACAGCATTTGTCTTGAGACCGAGATGCAGAAGCTCGATGTTCTTGTGAAGTACGGCGCGGATGCTGTGATGGATCTTTCTACAGGAGGGCCTATAAAGGAGATCAGGAACCTGCTTATGAAGAGGTCGCCTATTTCAGTCGGGACGGTTCCGATATATGAGGCGATAGTCAGGACGGTTGAGAGGGAAGGCGCTATAGCCAAGATGTCTGCTGAGATGCTTTTTCAGACGATAGAGGAGCATGCAAAAGAGGGTGTGGACTTTGTCACTGTTCACTGCGGATTCACAAGAAGGACAATCCAGACGCTGCGTGACGAGGGCAGGATACTCGATATCGTCAGCCGCGGCGGCTCCTTCCTTGTTGAATGGATGATCTACAATGACAGGGAGAACCCGCTATATGAAGAGTATGACAGGCTCCTTGAGATGGCGAGAAAATATGATCTCACATTGAGCCTCGGCGACAGCGCGCGGCCGGGATGCCTCTCAGACGCGACAGACAGGACGCAGATCGATGAACTGCTTACGCTCGGCGAATTGCGGGATAGGGCTGTTGATGCAGGCGTGCAGGTAATAATAGAAGGCCCCGGGCATGTCCCGATAAATCAGGTTGAGTTGAATATCCGCATGCAGAAGGAGATATGCAAGGGCGCGCCATTCTATGTGCTTGGCCCGCTTGTCACTGACATTGCAATGGGCTATGACCACATCGCAGCCGCGATAGGCGGGGCGATAGGCGGAGCAGCTGGCGCGGACTTTCTCTGTTACGTCACGCCTTCAGAACACATAAGGCTCCCAGATCTTGATGATGTGAAAGAAGGGGTCATCGCTTTAAAGATAGCAGCGCACGCCGCTGATATCGCCAAAGGCGTCAAAGGCGCGATAGAGATGGATAATGAGATGGCAAGAAGAAGAAAGGCGCTTGACTGGAACGGCCAGATAGCCCTGAGCTTTGACCCTGAAGGAGTCAGAAAGAAGCGCGACCTGGTTCCGCCTACAGAGTCAGAGGTTTGCAGCATGTGCGGAGAGTTCTGCGCGATAAAGACGGTCGAGGCGGCTTTGAAAAAGAAGTAGACGATGGCAAAGAAAAAAAAGAAGGGGACTTTTTTTAAAAGGGCATTCTTAATAATATTCCTCATCATCGCCGGTATCATTGCGTTTCAGTTCGTCTATCCCAATATCTCCGCGCTCAAGAAGGAGAACCCTGAGAAGACTGCGTTCATGAAATATCGCGAAGATGAATGGGCGCGCGACGGGAAAAAATACAAGGTCATACAGGAGTGGGTTCCGCTTAATAAAATATCGCCTTATCTTGCTAAGGCTGTCCTCATAGGAGAGGATGATAAGTTCTGGAGCCATGAGGGATTTGATTATGAGGCGATACAGAAGGCTGTGGAAAAGGATGTAAAGGCAAAGAAGTTCAAAGTCGGCGCAAGCACCATCAGCCAGCAGCTTGCGAAGAACCTCTTTCTCTCTCCGTCAAAAAGTCCTCTCAGAAAGATCAGGGAGGCGGTCATAACATGGCGCATGGAAAAGGCGCTCTCAAAAAAGCGGATACTCGAACTTTACCTGAATGTCGCGGAATGGGGAGACAAGGGGATATTCGGCATAGAGGCTGCTGCAAGGCATTACTATAATAAACCGGCATCTGCCCTCGGACCTGAGGAAGCCTCAAGGCTCGCGGCTGTACTGCCTAATCCGCGCAAGTTCAATCCGCTCGGCGATTCCAGATATGTGGCGAACCGCTCCCGTCTTATTTACAGCATCATGGTGAAACGCGGCATTGTGGCGCCTGAGTATGATGAGGCGGGTGGTGGTGAGGAATAAACGCCCTTGCTATATTTAAATCTCAGCAAATTCCTCTACAGGCACTGAAACTTTTCTCTTTGCTTTTTTACCTGAAATGTAGATAGCTTTAAAATTTTCTTCTACCTTTTTTAAGACTTTTGCCTCAAAATACTGCTCTCCGCAATACTCGCATTCCTCGCACGGCACACTGTTTACAACAAGAAACTGGTCATCATGCTTGTAAATATACTGGACATTCTTCTTCGTAAAGTTTTTATTCCCGCAAAAATTACAAACCTTGACCATTGTTATTTTCTCCTTTCGTATGGAGTTATAAATTTCGGCGGACGCGGAATATATACAGTAATGATAACCATCTCTTTACCCCGTGTGCCGCAAACTACATGAACCGGCTTTCCTGCTTCCGTAAATCCTACAACTAAACAACTCGCCCCGCGGCCGCTATCTTCATACTGTTCCAAAATTCTGCCGGAAAGCAAAGCCTCTTCTACTTCTGTTAGCGCGAGGTTATCATTTTGTCTTTCCATGTCTCCATGTTTTGAGACATAATACTCGCCTTTCCTGACTCGTTCCTGTATCCATTTTATCTCAAGCATTCCGTAATCAATTATATCTTAAAACTGACATTTCCGCTAACGGCGGTTTGTTACCCTTTTCGCATCTGCGGATTCGCCGGGATTGAGAAAACATGAGGCCTTATAAGGGTTATGCCTATTTCGTATTGTGTGAGGTATTGAATACCGGTTCATATTTTTTAATTAGGTCAATTTCAAGTGCTCTGACAATACTAATGTTTTCAGATTCGAAAACTTTTAAATATAGATTTTTCATTATATATGTAACAGTTTCTATCCCAGGCTTAAGTTTTAGTTTTCTCCCGATGGATTTTCTAAATGCGCTCTTATCAATACCATATCGAACATTTTTCTCGTCTTTACTTATACGATGGATGGCATGCTCTAATTGAAATCTATCTTTTTCAGTATGCTTCTCTGGTCTAAATTCTAAGTACGCTGGATTAAGATGCTGGCTTACAATTCTTTTCTTTAAGCCTCCGGCACCTAATGCTATGCCTATATATATGAGATTATCTGTGTCTTTGCTGAACCAAAAATATATACCTCTTTTTGTAGATAAGACTATCACTGCCTTATCCGGCTCAATTCTTGGTAATAATTCAAGTTTCATATATCGCTACAACTCTGAGATGCTAAACAATTAATACAAAGATGAGAATTACCGGTCAGTATAATATCTCCAGCTTCACTCCGTCCAGTTCAACCTCTGTCAATTATTCAAATCTTTTAATATCGCTTTAAAAGAATCGCTGAAATCTGCTCCATCTAAAGTTTTATCAAATTCAGCAAGCCATTTTTCAATATACTGTTTATCGATATCCGGGTTTTTAATAATTACATTTCTTACATCTTCAATATCACGCGGCCTTCCTGCAAATATTTTGTGTATGATTACATCCTCAACAGAAGCAAAGTTCACCAATGTGGTGTCAATTTTGATTTTATTGGCCCTTTCTATCGCCTCTCTTTCGTAGGAGGTAAAGGAGAAAATAAGATCAACCCTAATTCCGGTAGCTTTATCTTTGACAGGCAGGACGTGAGTTTTGTTTACAAAATCTGTGTGGTCATCAGGAATGATCAAGAGGTCTGCTGAATTACAGATCGTTTCTATTTCGGTCAACTCATCTATGGATATCCCAAGTGTTATATCTATATCCCTCGTCAACCTGGGAGTTCCATAAAGAAGCACCGCCTGTCCGCCTATTATCATGTAAGGGATATTGTTTTCAGTCAAAAGTTGAGTGACTTTTGAGATGAGTTTTTCAAACATATTGAGAATTGAGGATGCGGGCTATTCTGACATTAGTTTCAATACCTTCAAGCGGGTTCTTTAGGGGAAGGACTCCGAGGCTCACGGCTTCGTTCCAGAGAGATTCAAAAATCCTGAGAGACTCTGAATAAGAAAGCCTCTCTTTTTTCATCTCATTTCTTTCAAACTCTCTTAGAACTTTGGAGTCTTTAACCATGCACGTATTATAACATCACAAAGATGAGAATTAACGGTTAGATAAGCATCTCCAGCTTCTGCCCGTCCAGCTCAACCTCTGTCACTTTCCATTCCTTAAAGTGCGCGTCAATAGTGTGCGCGGCTTTGATGTCGACCTCTTTCGGGATGCTGAAGAAAGCGCGGGAAACAGGAGGCGCTTTTTCTGTTTTCCCAAGCATGACATTGATCTCCTCAATGGCTGTGTTTATCGTGACAAGCATCAGGAAGTCAGGCTCATTGGCTACGCTGCTGATTATCGGGTTTATCTTGCCCATTATATCTTCTTTAAGCACGGTCTTGAAAGTCCCTGTCCCGAGGTCGTTATCATCGGGGATATGTATCTCTGAATAATCTATTCCCGGCACCGGGCCTTCTTCTCTGCTCTTTATCTCTGGCATGATGTTTCTCCTTTTGAAATATTGAAAATAATAAATTATTAGCTAAAAAAATACAAAGCATGAAGTTTAATCAACACGTTCCCCAAGCCACTCATGTATGAGTTCCGCTATCTCCTCCCAGCCCGGTTCTCCTATTACCCAATGCGCGTGATTGGCAAACTCTTTATAGGTTGAAACGGACTCGTATTTGTCCGCCACCTTTTTTACCACTGATGCAGGGATTATGCGGTCCTCTTTTCCTGAGATTACAAGTAAGGGACATTTAATCTTTTCGGGATTTACCATTGCCGCTTTCTTGTTGTCGAGAAACCAGAGGCCTATCTCAAACGCCGCTCTCCCTGATTCATATACCAATTTACCGTATGCCGCTTTCTGACCTTCCTCAGGCATTAGATGAAGACATGAGTAAACCGTTTTATCAAATGAGAATCGGAATGGTTTTCTCCAGAAGCCCCATGTCATCAGCACCTCTGAAAAACATTTGACAGCCGAAGGCTTTAGAGCCATAACTCCGTACGGCGGGGCAGGGCAAAGCAGTACCGCTGCCTCTGCAAGGTTGCGGCTCACAAGTATCTGAGCCAGAAGTCCTCCCATTGAATGCCCCATTATTACCGGAGGAGCATCGAGTTTCGATATCTCTTTCTCAAGGTCTTCAATATAATCGAGCAGGCCAGTTCTCCCCAATTTAAGATGAGGAGTGTCAGCCGGATCCATGTCGTGATACCTTAATGACGGGATGACGCACCGGTATCCTTTTGCCTCAAAAAAGTTTCTGTAATTTTCCCAGCACCACGGGCCTGCCATCATCCCGTGGATCATGAATATGGTTTTGTTCATTTCAGGGTATCCCCGATTTTAAACGTGATACATATTATTTTCAATGTATTATTGTGATGTTATCTATTATAAATGCGGCAATAATTAATAATTGACAAAGAGTTTATCCAAGCAATATAATTAATCTGTTTCAAGAATATTATCTATCAGATAAAACATTATACAGGAGGGGATCATGGGTGACGTTATAAATGTGACAAGCGCTTCATTTGAGAAGGATGTGGCTCAGGCTGCGGGCCTGGTTGTTGTTGATTTCTGGGCGACATGGTGCGGGCCGTGCAAGATAATAAGTCCGATCGTGGAAGAACTTGCCACTGAATATGCAGGCAAGGCTGCTTTCGGCAAGATCAATACAGATGAAAATCCTGACCTTGCAAGCCGCTTTAATATCAGGGGTATTCCTACACTTATGTTCTTTAAGAACGGTAAGAATATAGACCAGCTTGTCGGCGCTGTGCCGAAGGCTACGCTTGCAGCGAAAATAAACTCCCTCCTATAGTAATAAATAAAAAAATGAGCTTGGATGTAATAATTATCGGCGGAGGCCCTGCTGGTCTTACAGCAGGGCTTTATGCTTCAAGGGCAAGGCTGAAGACCCTTCTAATTGAAAAGGGTTTTGCAGGCGGACAGGTAATGACCACTGAGTGGGTCGAGAACTACCCCGGCTTTGAGGAAGGTATTTCCGGAGCTGAGCTCTCTCAGAGATTTGAAAAGCACGCCACAAAGTTCGGGCTTGATATTATCCAGGGATCGGTAACCGAGGTCTCTCTAAAGGACAAGATCAAGCGTATAACACTTGAGAACGGCATTCAGTACGAGTCAAAGACCGTTATTCTTGCTACCGGAGCGAGCCCCAAGCTTTTAAACATAGCTGGTGAGGGCGAGTTGAGGGGCAAAGGCGTTTCATATTGCGCGATATGCGACGGCGCATTTTTTAAGGGGGAGAAGCTTGCGGTGATCGGCGGAGGAGACTCTGCTGTTGAGGAGGCGATGTTTCTCACCAGGTTTGCCGAGATGGTCTATATTGTGCACAGGCGCGACCGTTTCAGGGCGGCCATGATAGCGCAGGAGAGGGCTTCCTCAAACCCCAAGGTTAAATTCATACTTGACTCCGTGCCTGAAAGGATAGAGGGTGAGAGCGGAGTAAAAGCCCTGCATATAAAGAATGTCAAGACCGGTGAAAAGTCTGTGCTTGATGTCCACGGGGTCTTTATATATGTCGGGTATAATCCGAATTCCGCATTTCTTAAAGGTATTGTCCGCCTTGATGACAAAGGCTACATAATTTCAGACGACAGGATGGCCACATCAGCTCCGGGAGTATATGGTGTAGGCGATATACGGGCAGGGTCATTAAAACAGATATGCACCGCAGTTGGTGACGGCGCTACAGCCGCCATGTCCGCTGAAAAATATATAGAGAATAACTTTAACGAGGATCAATAATCAGTCATTAATTATAGAGTGAGATCATGTTTGAATCATTATCAGAAAGATTAGACGGCATATTAAAGAAGCTGAAGGGCCGCGGCCTCCTTAGGGAGGATGATATCGCTGCCGCCATGAAGGAGATAAGGATCGCGCTCCTTGAGGCTGACGTGAGCTTTAAGGTCGTCAAGGACTTTACTGAAAAGGTCAAGGACAGGGCCGTAGGCAAAGAGGTCATTGACAGCATCACTCCGGGCCAGCAGGTCGTAAAGATAGTTCATGATGAGCTCTGTGCGCTTATGGGCGGAGGCCAGAGTAAAATATCCCTTGCCCCGAATCCGCCGACTGTCATTATGCTGGTAGGCCTGCACGGTTCAGGTAAGACCACTACAATAGCCAAGCTTGCAAAGAAGTTTAAAAAAGATGGAAGAAGGCCGATGCTTGTCGCGCTGGATACTGAAAGGCCGGCAGCGATAGAGCAGCTTAAGGCGCTTGGTTCGCAGATCGAAGTTCCTGTTTATGAGACAAAGCCCGGAGATAATCCGGTTGGTGTATTTCCAATGGCTCTTAAGAAGGCAAATGTCGATGGAAGAGATGTCATTCTGCTTGATACAGCCGGACGTCTTCATATAGATGATGACCTGATGGTGCAGCTTGAGGATATCAAGAGAGAATCAAACCCGCATGAGATACTGCTTGTTGCCGATGCCATGACAGGACAGGATGCCGTTAATATCGCAAAGTCATTTAACGACAGGCTTGACCTGAGCGGCATCATCCTCACAAAGATGGACGGTGACGCGCGAGGCGGCGCCGCTCTGTCTATACTTTCTATTACCGGGAAACCCATAAAGTTCATAGGAGTCGGTGAAAAGATAGATTTCCTCGAGCCCTTCAGCCCTGATGGAATGGCTTCAAGGATACTCGGCATGGGGGATGTCGTCAGCCTTGTCGAGAAGGCTCAAGAGGCTGTGGATGTAAAAGAGTCAATGAAGCTTGAAGAGAGCCTGAAAAAGGACAGGTTCACCTTTGAGGATCTCAAGAGCCAGATAAAACAGATAAAAAAGATGGGCCCTCTGGAAAATGTCCTGAATATGATCCCCGGAATGAGCAAACAGCTTAAAGGTGTCAACATAGACGACAGCGCTTTTGTCAGTGTTGAGGCGATTATCGATTCCATGACAAAGGATGAGAGAGCGAACCGTGTTCTCATAACCGCCGGCAGAAAGAAGAGAATAGCTGCAGGGAGCGGCAGGACCATTGCTGAAGTCAATAAACTGCTCAAGCAGCATCTTGGCATGAAAAAGATGATGAAGAGGTTTAAAATGGGTAAAGGCTTCAGCATGCCGCAGTTTAAATTTTAATTCATTATTAATTGGGAATATCCTTGCACTTGTAACTTATGTTATAAATTATGTATTATTACAAGCTACAAATATGAACGGAGGAAAGCTTTGGTAAAGATAAGACTAACAAGAAAAGGCGCAAAAAAACAGCCGTTTTACAGGGTGATCGTGGCAGACTCAAGAAAGCCGAGAGACGGAGTATTTCTTGAGATAATCGGGACATATAACCCCTTGACTGATCCTTCAACGATCAAGATCGATACGGAAAGGGCTAAATACTGGCTCGGTTGCGGGGCACAGCCATCATCTTCAGTAAAAAAACTTTTGCAAATCTCCGGGATCTAATTATCATCCCGAATTTGTACGGAGGTTGATATGAAAGAGCTGGTTGAGAAAATGGCTAAGTCGCTGGTTGACAACCCGGATGAGGTATCAGTTGCTGAGATAGACGGGGAGAAGACTGTGGTTTTTGAGCTTCGTGTCGCAACAGGCGATCTCGGAAAGGTGATCGGGAAGCAGGGCAAGACAGCAAGGGCGATGAGGACAATCCTGAGCGCTACAGGTACAAAGTTAGGGAAGCGCGCTGTCCTTGAAATTCTGGAATAACCTGCTGCAATATATATCATTAATATATTACTGCCTTACTGAAGAGGAGGAGTCTGCTCCTCTTCTTCAATTATAAGGCTTAAATATGAGATGTGATGTTTTAACTATCTTCCCTGAGATAATAAGCGCTTATCTTGATGAAGGAATTCTAAAGAAAGCGCAGCAAAAGGGGCTGCTTGACGCAAGAGTCTGCAATATAAGGGACTTTGCCGCAGGCAGGCATAAAGAAACAGATGATTATCCCTTTGGCGGCGGGCCGGGCATGGTATTTAAACCCGAGCCGGTATTCAAGGCGATGGATGCCCTTAGTGAGGATGGGGAGCCGAGAAGGGTTGTCCTTCTGACTCCGCAGGGAAAGACCTTTGACCAGGCAATGGCAGAGGAATTCTCAAGGGAAGAGAAGAGGCTGGTATTTATATGCGGCCGTTATGAAGGAATTGACGAGAGGGTAAGGTTCTCGCTTGTTGATGAAGAGGTCTCTATCGGAGACTATGTATTGACAGGCGGGGAACTCGCTGCCCTTGTCATAATAGATGCTGTTACAAGGCTTATCCCGGGTGTTCTGGGTGATGAAAGGTCGATTGAGGATGAGTCGTTTTCATGGGGTTTGCTTGACTATCCCCACTACACAAGGCCCAGGGAGTTCAGAGGGCTTGGAGTCCCGGAGGTGCTCATATCCGGCAATCATAAGGATATAGAGGCCTGGAGAAGGAAAGAGGCGCTGAGAAAGACCATGCAGATGAGGCCGGAACTGCTTAAAAAGATTAATTTAACCGACTTAGATAAAATACTGATCTCAGAGATCAAGGAGGAGCAGTAAAATGAACGCTATAAAGACGATAGAAGAGGGTTTTAAGAAAGAGATACCCCATTTCAGGATAGGTGATACCGTTAATGTGAAGATGAAGGTCAAGGAAGGGGAAAAGGAGAGGATCCAGGCTTATCAAGGGGTGGTCATCGCCCGCAGCGGGGGCAGTATCCGCGAGAATTTTGTAGTCAGAAAGGTTTCATATGGAGTAGGAGTTGAAAGGATCATCCCCCTTCATTCTCCGCTTGTTGATGGGATTGAGGTCGTAAAAAGAGGCGTTGTGAGAAGGGCAAAGCTCTATTATCTGAGAGGCAAAAAGGGTAAGGCTGCAAAGATCAAAGAAAAGTCCTTCATCTCTTTATAACTATAACCAGGTTCAGGCAGAATAATAGTAATGATGAGCAGAACTCATTGAGTTTTGCTCATTTCTTTTTATTGAATTTTGAGCATTGTGCTTTTATTGAGGCCTTAGTTTAAGATGAACGCCCTACCGCCAAACTTTTTATATGATGAGGATATACGCAGGTACTTTTCTGTTATAGCCGGCATTGATGAGGCAGGAAGGGGGCCGCTTGCCGGTCCGGTTGTCGCAGCAGCGGTGATCCTTCCGGCGGGACTTGTCATACACGGGCTTGATGATTCAAAGAAGATACCCGAAAAAAAAAGGAAGAGGATATTCTGGGAGGTTGTGAGCAGGTGTACCGATGTCGGAGTCGGCATAATAGATGCAGGGATCATAGACAGGATAAATATTCTTCAGGCTACAAAGCTTGCCATGAAGACTGCGCTTGAGGGCCTTGTGTTGAAGCCGGATATTTTATTGATCGATGCTGTTAAACTGTCGGATATAAATATAAGGCAGGAGAATATAATAAAGGGTGATGCCAAAAGCGCTTCGATTGCCGCCGCATCTGTTGTTGCAAAGGTAGTAAGGGATGATATTATGCTTGATTACCATGTGGAGTATCCCGGTTACAATTTCATTGCTCATAAGGGATACGGGACCAGGGATCATATCGAATGCCTCTCTCTGCACGGGCCCTGCCCGATCCATAGAAAGAGTTTTGCCAAGGTTAAAGTTTAACGATTAATGCATAATTTTATTTTTTACAAAACATTGTTTACATCCACAGAAGTCTTGTGCTATAATTTTATTCGCTAAATAAGGAAAGGAAAATTAAATGGCAACTTATAACGAAAAGAAGACCGAGATAATTAAAAAGTTTGAACTTCACGGGACTGACACAGGTTCTCCGGAGGTTCAGATCGCTTTGATAAGCGAGAGACTAAACGCTCTTATGTCGCATTTTCAGACCCACAAAAAAGACCAGAACTCCAGAAAGGGGCTTCTGAAGCTTGTGGGGAGAAGACGCAGGCTGCTTGGCTATCTGAAGAAAACAGAGAGAAAGCGCTATGATAAGCTCATTGATGAGCTCGGCTTAAGGGGTTAGTTTCTAAATGATAAAAAAAGTTGAACTTAAAGTAAGAAGCAATTCGCTTGTCCTTGAAACCGGAAAATTTGCAAAGCAGGCAGACGGCTCTGTTATTGTAAAATATGGCGACACCATGGTGCTCGCGACAGTAGTTGCAAAGAAGGAAGCAAGAAAAGATATAGATTTTTTTCCACTCACCATTGACTATCAGGAGAAGACCTACGCTGCCGGCAAGATTCCCGGCGGTTTCTTTAAGAGAGAAGGAAGGGCGACTGAAAAGGAGACCCTGACATCCCGCCTCATTGACAGGCCGACAAGGCCTCTTTTTCCGGATGGTTTTTATTCAGAAACTCAGGGCATAGTCTCTGTCCTTTCATTTGGCGAAGAGAATATATCAGACATACTCGGCATTATAGGCATGTCTGCGGCACTTAGTATCTCTAATATACCTTTTGACGGCCCTGTTGGCGCTGTAAGGGTGGGCATCCTGGGCGGTTCATTTATCCTGAACCCGAACCTGCAGGAGACCGATTCATGTGACTTCTCTCTCGTTGTAGCAGGCACTGAGAATGCAGTTATGATGGTTGAGGGAGGAGGAACAGAGGTGTCTGAGGCTGTCCTTCTTCAGGCGCTTGAGCTTGCCCATAATGAGATAAAACGTTATGTCCAACTGCAGAAAGATTTTGTCTCAATAGCAGGCAAGGAAAAGAGAACGGTCACTCCGCCTGAGGCAAATGAAGAGTTATTGAACAAAATTTCTTCGCTCTGCATTGAGAAGATCAAGGGGGCAATTACGATCCCGGACAAATTGATGCGTCAGTCAGCCCTTGATATTATAAAAAGTGATGCGATTGCTGAACTGAATACAGCAGAGAATGACATATCAAGGGATATATCATCCGGATTCGAAAAAATAGAGAAAGACCTGGTCAGGAATATGATCCTCGAAAAGGGCCTTAGGGCTGACGGCAGAAAGCCGGACGAGGTCAGGAAGATAAACTGCGATGTGGGAATACTTCCAAGGGCTCACGGTTCAGCCCTCTTTCAAAGGGGAGAGACACAGG
Organism: Nitrospirota bacterium; assembly: GCA_016207885.1. Classification (NCBI taxonomy): domain Bacteria; kingdom Pseudomonadati; phylum Nitrospirota; species Nitrospirota bacterium. The sequence goes on from JACQZE010000014.1 coordinate 15,584, forward strand.
CTCTGACCGTTGTTACACTCGGCACCTCGGATGATGAGCAGAGGATAGATTCTCTTGAGGGAGAGTATAAAAAGGCGTTCATGCTGCATTACAATTTCCCGCCTTTCAGCGTAGGAGAAGTAAAATCTCTCCGGGGCGCGGGCAGGAGAGAGATCGGCCACGGCATGCTTGCTGAGCGTGCGTTGAAGACCATGCTTCCTGCAAGGGACAAATTCCCATACACAATAAGAATAGTATCCGACATACTTGAATCCAACGGTTCTTCTTCAATGGCTACCGTCTGCGGCGGAACTATGGCTCTTATGGATGCGGGCGTGCCTATAAAGGCGCCTGTTGCCGGTATAGCCATGGGACTCATTAAAGAAGGTGACAAGACAGTAGTTCTTACGGACATACTGGGACTTGAAGACCACCTCGGTGATATGGATTTTAAGGTGACCGGCACTTCAGAGGGGATAACCGCCTTCCAGATGGATGTCAAGATCAGCGACGTTACAAAGCAGATAATGGAAGTGGCGCTTGAACAGGCAAAGAAGGGCAGGCTCCATATTCTCGGGAAGATGAACGAAGTCCTTACAACGCCAAGGGAAGACCTCGCAAAGTATGCTCCGAGGATATACACCATGATGATCAAGACCGACAAGATAAGGGATATCATCGGAACGGGCGGCAAGGTCATAAGAGGCATAATAGAGGAGACCGGCGCCAAGATCAATGTAGATGATACGGGCCTTGTCAGCATCGCCTCAAATGATGAGGCATCAGCACAGAAGGCGATTGACATTATCAAGGGCATATTGGAAGAGCCTGAGATGGGTAAAATATATAATGCCAAGGTAATGAGGGTGGTTGACTTCGGCGCTTTTGTAGAGATATTGCCCGGAAAAGAGGCTCTGCTTCATATCTCCCAGATATCAAACAAGAGAGTTGAAAACGTCTCTGACGAGATAAAAGAGGGAGATGTCTTCCCTGTAAAGGTCATCAAGCTTGATAAAACCGGCAAGGTAGGCGTCAGCCGTAAAGATGCCATGCCAGAGAATTCATAAGGGCTCTACAGGGTTTTCTCCGACAGGGGAAAACCTGATTTTCTACTTTTAGTTTCATTCTAACAGTATCATATCCGAATGTATAAAAAGACGCTCCTTAACAACGGTATCCCGTTAGTATCATATAAATCAAATGATGTCCGTTCCGTCTGTGTCGGCATCTGGGTAAATACAGGCGCAAGGTATGAGAACCTCGCGAATAACGGTATCTCGCATTTTCTGGAGCACATGTTCTTCAAGGGCACTCTGAAGAGAAACGCGAAGGAGATCGCAATGGAGTCTGACAACCTCGGTGCGGAACTCAACGCCTTCACTTCGACCGAGAACACAACCTTCTATATAAAGGTGCTTGATGACCACCTTGGCAAGGCGCTTGAACTCCTGACCGATATTTTTCAGAACTCTACACTTCCTTCCGAAGATATAGAAAAAGAGAAGGGTATTATCGCTGAAGAGATAAAGATGGTCGAGGATTCGCCGTCTGATCTGGTTCATGATCTCTTCAGCAAAAGTGTATGGAGCGAGGAGGGGCTCGGTCTTTCAGTTCTCGGAAGGCTTGAGGTTATAGACGGATTCAAGAGAGACACTCTTACACAATACAGGAAAGAAAAATACGGAGCAGGCAATATCGTTGTCGCGTGCAGCGGTAACTTTAATGAGAGCCTTCTTGTCGAGCATCTTGAAAAGACTATCGGGTGCCTTGACAATGCCTCTACAGCAGGAGATCTGCCGCTTCAGAAATTTAACGGCGCCCTTAACATTGTAGCCAAAGACCTCTCAGAGTCGCATATCTGTCTCGGCCTTAAAGGCATCTCTGCAAAGAGCCCTGAAAGATACAAGATGTATCTCCTCAACACGATCATCGGCGCCGGCGCAAGCTCAAGGCTCTTTCAGGAGGTAAGGGAGAAACGGGGCCTTGTATATTCAATAGGCTCTTATAACTCTTCATATTCCGATAACGGGCTCTGGGGCGTTTATGCGGGCACTGACAAGAGCCATGTCAAAGAGGTGGTTGATATCACCGTGAATGAGATAAGGAATATCTCAGATACGGTCACATCAGAAGAGCTTGTCAGGGCAAAGAACCAGCTTAAGGGCAGCCTTATCTTCGCACTTGAGTCCATGAACAGCAGGATGACCAGCATCGCAAGGCAGGAGATAAACTACGGCAGATATTATACGCCTGAAGAGACATTGAAATTTGTAGATTCAGTCTCTCTTGAAGACCTTCAAGCCTTTGCCCGAAAACTCATTAACAACAGCCCGTTTGCCCTGACAGTTTACGGCCCGGTAAGCGAAGGGGATGTTAACGATTTTGAGAAGATACTGAAGTAGTTTTCCTGCCGGATAGTTTCATTTTTTTATTTCAAATCGTTTGCCTTTCTTTCTGCTCTTCTTTACATCATCAATGATTTCCTCAGCAGTTCGTTCATCATCCCATGAGCCTGATAAAGAAAGAAACTCCTTAGTCTCTTGTACCTTGCTATGAATGTGTCAATGCCTCGTTCATTCTGACGGCCTTAATTGTCTTTAATTCTTTTGCCTCATTCAGTTTCGCATTATGCATATCCCATCTAAGTTGCAGATTCATCCAGAAATCTTCTGAAACACCAAAGAATTTTGCGAGTCTTAAAGCTGTGCTGGGCGTCACGCCGCGGCGTTTATTGATGATCTCGTTAATCCTCTGGTAGGGGACATGGATTTCATCTGCCAATTCCCGCTGGGTTATACCCATAGGAATTAAAAATTCTTCAAGAAGTATCTCACCGGGGTGGGTCGGCTCTCTATGTGTTGGTATGCGAATCATCTTCCTCCACCTCCTTATTTAGTGATAATCGGTAATTTCAACGTCTTCTGCACCATCGTCCATCCACGCAAAACAAATGCGGAACTGATCGTTAATCCGTATGCTGTGCTGTCCAATTCGGTCATCCTTATTAATCACTTCTTTGTTTTTTGATTCTTTTTGTATTCCTGTATCTTTTCTTTTGTCAGTATGTCATGGCATTCTTCACACCAATATTGATCCCCAAGCTGTGAATAACCATCAGTCCCTAAATTAATAATGATCCCGCATCGGGAGCATTTTGTAGGTTCGTAAGCAGGCGGGTTCTCAAGCTTTTCAAAATTGTATTCATTAGTCCCGTACCAAACGTACATTTCCGTTTTAAAGGATCGCCTGCATTCCAGGCAGTCTTTCCAGTTGCCGCTGTGTCCTTCAGTCTGATGATAACCGCACAAGGTGCAGCTTCTATGATTCCTGCTGCAACTATTTCTGGCATAGGAAAATATGACATATTTATGTTCATCATTACATATCCAGTTTCCGCAACAAACTGTCTGGATCAGATTCGTCTTTTTCCCGCAAAGCCCACATCTCGGTTTCTCTTGTGTCTTTTTGCCCAGTAAAGGAATTACGTTTGATTTAGCTTTCTGTTTAGCCATATGCCTTCTATTGTTTTTTCTTTAACGCCAGAAATCAGCGGTTGCGCGGAGCGCAATCCGCTGGATTGATTTGTTATAGATATTAATTTTTTGTTACAGCAATAATAGCTGTTATTGCACTTATTATTGATACGATTGCAGATAACAAAGCCAATAGCCAGAGACGCGATTCTCGGATTGATCTTTCTGCCTCAATCACACGTCTTTGTAGTTCATCATCAGTGGCCTTGCGGTAACCCGAGATAGATTGCGTTATCGGTGCACCTTGAGTACTGCAACCTAATTCTTGTGCCCTTTTTTCTAGTGCTTGACCTTCTAATAATTTCTTCATATTTATTTCCTATAACAATTAATATGACCGCTCGTATTTCCTCAATCATTAATCATTTTAGAGAGTAATGATTAATAAATCAAGCAAAAAATAGCCTTTCAGTTAATGAATTATCTGGATTTATTCGTATTTGCTATGTAATATCCATGATATACGAACGGTCGTAATTTATGGATGTTTAAATCATAACTGATAAAAATGCAAAAAAAGATTTTGCCAGAATTTCAGGAGTTTTTGCTTTCAAGGAGACTTGTGCAGGAGTAATAAGCTGTCAGGTATCAGCAGTCAGCATTCGGCTAAAAAGAAGGGGAAATGTTATGAGAGATTTCAAAACACTCTCTGTATGGGGCAAGGCACATAGGTTGACTCAGAAAGTTTATCATGCTACTTCATCATTTCCACGTGAAGAAATATATGGTTTAACGAGTCAGATAAGAAGATCAGGCGCTTCCGTTCCTACGAACATAGCAGAAGGATGTGGAAGGAACAGTGATGCTGAGCTTGCGCGTTTTCTTGAGATAGCGATGGGTTCAGCAAGTGAATTAGAATATTTACTGATATTAACCCATGATCTTCATCTGCTCAACAGTGGAGATTATAACAGTCTTACAAGTGAGGTAATAGAAGTTAAACGAATGCTTGCTACATTTATCAAGAAGCTGAGAGCTGATAACTGAGAGCTGAATGCTTTTCAGTTCATACACTCAGGCACAGCTTCGCAACTCATCTGTTAATGAGCGGGGTAAATATCCGGGAGATACAGACTCTAATGGGACACAAGAATGTGGAAACAACCATGATTTATACTCATGTGATCAGAGATATTACTAAAGCTCCTCAAAGCCCGCTTGACAGTTTATATAGAAAAAGCAACACACCCCTAACCCCTCTTGATAGAGGGGAATAAAGAACTGGATTCCCGATCGGGTCGGGAATGACGAAGAGACAAGATTTCTCGCTTCGTTCGAAATGACAGCAAGATGGTTCCCCTCACCTCAGCCCCTGCCTACCGTCAGGCATGCCTCTTGATAGAGGGGAATAAAAGGAGCTGGATTCCCGATTCCCGCAAAACGGGACAGGCTCAGTCGGGAATGACATCATATCCTGCTCAGAAGATTAAGCATGTTATAATCACCCATGATGCCTGCTTCTCAGGAGAAAAGATTAAAAGTTCTTGTCCTCGAACCCTACTACGGCGGTTCGCACAGGTCATTCCTGAACAATATAAGTAATCTCAATTTTGATTTTGAGATCATGACGCTTAGTGCACGCAAGTGGAAGTGGCGGATGAGGCTTGCGGCGCCTTATTTTGCTGAGAAACTTCATAAGTCGGACAGGAAGTATGACAGGATACTCTGTTCATCTTTTCTTGATGTCGCCTCGTTCAGGGGCATGGCTCCTTCATGGGTGAGAGACGTCCCCCTGCTTACATATTTCCATGAGAACCAGTTTGAATATCCGGTTCAGGTTGATGATGAGCGTGATATTCATTTTGGCCTCACAAACCTGACAACAGCACTATCTTCTGACGGTATAGGGTTTAATTCTGAATACAACCTTTCAACTTTTCTTAAAGGCGCAGATGACCTTTTGAAAATAGCTCCAGGCATGAAGCTTAATGATCCCCTTAAAAGTATACGAGGAAAATCAAGGGTTATATCAGCAGGCATAGATTTCTCAGATATAGACTCATCAGCGGAAGAAGGCAGAAGCGGGATACCAGTAATACTGTGGAACCACAGGTGGGAACATGACAAATGCCCCGAGATCTTTTTTAAGGCGCTTTATGAATTGGATAAAGAAGGCATTGATTTCAGGCTGGTTATTCTTGGTGAATCTTTCCAGAGAAGCCCGAATATATTTAATGAAGCCAAGGGAATCTTGCCTCATCGAATCCTTCACTCCGGTTACGTGGATTCAAGGCAGGATTATTGCAGATGGCTGAAGATGTGCGATATAGTGGTTTCTACAGCAGCGCACGAGTTCTTCGGTATCTCTGTTTTAGAGGCGGTTCGTGCCGGATGCCGGCCGCTGCTTCCGAACCGGCTTTCGTATCCCGAGATCTTTCCTGAGGAGTTTCTGTATGGGGAAAAGGATCTTGTCAAAAGGCTTAGGGGACTGGTTCTTAAAAAGAAGCGTCTATCAGCCGAAGAATCAAAAAGGATTACAGAGCCGCATTCGTGGGCGAGGCTTGCGCATGATTATGAGGAGTGGTTAACTTTTAGAAGACAGTGACGAGGCGTTCAAAGGAGCTCTTCAGACGCTTTGATACAGAGAGAAGGATACCCTTCAGCAATTTTCCCCACAGCGCGGGATTTTCATTCATGAGCTTGTCGAAATCCTCTTTGGTTATTATCATGAGCGAGGTGTCATCAAGCGTCTCGGCGGTAACAGCCCTGCCGCTGTTATCAAGTATGCAGAGCGCGCCAATGAAAGACCCTGTGCCGTAGATGCCGAGCACTACAGGGTTGCCCTTTAACTCCGTCTCCTTGGATATCATCACCCTTCCCGATGCTACAAATGCGATGTAGTCGCAGCTGTCTCCCTCTCTCCAGAGTGTCACGCCTTTGGCAACATTCCTGCAGTGAAAATAATCCAGCAGTATTTTGAATTCCTCGGAATTAATGGAGATCAACTTTGTGAGTTCGCCTACGAGGTAGGAGCAGTATTCGTTATATTGATTTTGCATGCTTCTCAGCCTTTCAGGAGGTTTTTTATTCTAACACATAAAGGCTATGAACGAAGTTCAGATATTGCGGCGGCGGGTTATGTATCTCCATGCCCATGTTATATATGATCCCTGCAAGCGGCTCAGGTGTGATACGCAGCCATTTTATAGAGCAGTGCAGGTTGATCTCTTCTTTAGAGGGCAGCTGAAACCTTACTAAAACCCCTGCACCGGGGATGAATTCGACGACTTCTTCATCAGGAACTGATATCTTGAAGATCCCCACTTCAGAGAAGTTCTCAATTGATCCCCAATATGACTTTTTCTCAAGTACAACCTCAGCATCCAGCCTGTGATTTATGCGTTTTGAACGTCTTTGGTTACCCATAACCAGTTTATACACGCAAAGTTGGTGCCACTACTATATGAATTGTGAATTATTATATATTGCAATGAGTTATGGCTTTAAGATAAATATAATAAATACCATAAGTTGCGACTATGTGTAATTTCACACACATTAGGAAACCAGGCGAACCGCTGGCGGCAATTCATTAATTAAGAAAGAGGCAGGTCTCTGTGCAATACAGATACATTAAGCTTCTGTTTTTTGAGGGTTCTTTTGATCTCTTCAGCTATTGCAGGTGAGCGGTGCATGCCTCCTGTGCATCCTATGCCTATCGTAAGGTAGCTCTTGCCTTCCTTGATATAGAGAGGGATTATGCTGTCAAGAAGCGGGTAGAGTTTGTCGAGGAACTTTGTTGTATCCTCTTTTTGAAGGACGAAGTTTTTCACTTTTGCCGATGTGCCGGGATATTTTTTCAGCTCTTTGATAAAGAAAGGGTTTGGCAGGAAACGGACGTCAAAGAGAAGGTCTGATTCAAGCGGAACGCCGTATTTGTATCCGAAAGAGATAAGGGTGATCGCCATGCTTTTGCTCTTTTCTCCGAGATGGGAGCTTATGATAAGTTTTCTGAGCTGGTGCAGCGTTAATTTGGATGTATCTATTATCCTGTCAGCCTCTTTCCTTATGGATGAAAGGAGCTTCTTCTCTTTTTGTGTCGACTTTTTTATATCAGTCAGGCCGAGAGGGTGGGGACGCCTCGTCTCCTTGAACCGGCTCAGGAGCACATCTTCTTTTGCCTCAAGAAAGATCACCTCCATCTTAAACTTCTTTTTCAGGGCCGGGATCATATCGGAGAAGGCGGGCAGGAACTTGCCGCCTCTGATATCTACGCCGATGGCGACCTTTGAAACAGCCGGAGTTTTACTGCAGAGGTTTACAAAGGTTTTAATGAGAGTGACAGGAAGATTGTCAACACAGAAGAATCCGCTGTCTTCAAGGGCGTTGAGCGCCACCGTCTTTCCGGCGCCCGAAAGCCCTGTAAGCAGTATTGTGGAGAAATGTCCGGTTTTAAGGCGTTTCATTATTGCGGTTCTATATGCCCCAAATTGCCGTCTTTTCTTTTGTGCAGGACATTTATCTGGCCTGAAGATGCATTGGTGAATATAAAGAAATCCCTTTTGAGTATCTCCATCTGCATGGCTGCTTCATCAATGCTCATGGGCTTGGTATCAAAAGACCTGCTTTTTATTATGGCAGGGGCCGGTTCTGCGCTGGCAAAGGTCTCTCCGGGTTTGGCTCTTCCCTTTCTTTTGGATACGAGTTTTTCTTTATTTTTTTTGACCTGGCGCTCAAGCTTTTCAACAACCTCATCAATGGATGAATACATCTCATCTGTTATGCTTTCAGCCTGAATAAAAGAACCGTTGGCCTTTATGAGCACTTCTGCCTTGTGCCGGTACTTTTCAATGCTGAGGGTGACGGTTGTTTCTGTAACATCGCTGAAATACTTATTAAACTTCCCTATCTTCTCCTCAGCATATTTTTTCAGGTTGTCTGTAAGCTCCATATGTTTGGCATGTACTATAATGTTCATTCTTTCCTCCTGAATTTGATTAAAATTAAAAGCCGGTTATTAACAAATACATATTACTTCTGATAATTGTTCATGCCCATTTTTTGCGTTTGGTATTTGAAGGTATCTTTAGTTCCTCCCTGTATTTTGCTACTGTCCTTCGGGCTATATCAACCCCGTTGTTTTTAAGCAGCTCAGTTATTTTTTTGTCGCTGTAAGGTTTTTTAGGATCCTCATCCGCAATGAACGTTCTGATAGTCTCCTTGACATTTGAGGAAGGTATGCTGCCGCCTGTTGAAGATATCGCGTTGCTGAAGAAAGACTTTAAACTAACGAGACCCTGAGGGCACTGCATATATTTGCTGGAAGTTACCCTGCTTATCGTGCTTTCATGCATTCCAAGGTCTTCTGCAATGTCTTTCAATTTTAAAGGCTTAAGATGTTTAAATCCCTTTCTGAAAAAATCTTCCTGAAACTTGAGCAGGCTCTCTGTGACCCTGTAAATTGTTTTGTTCCTCTGGTCAAGGCTCTTGAGAAGCCAGAGGGCTGACCGGAGCTTCTCCCTGAGGAACTCTTTCTCTTCTTTTCCCAGATTTATCTTGTCTGCCAGGAGCCTCCTGTAAAAAGCTGATATCCTCAGCCTGGGGGTCCCTTCATTGTTCAGGGTTATTATGAATTGGCCGTCTGACTCTTCAACAAAGACGTCAGGTGTTATGTAATTAGGTTCATCAGAAGAATAATTTCTTCCGGGCCTTGGTTCGAGGCCTTCAATTATCTTCACGGCAGCCAGTATATCGTCAAAAGAGGCGTGCAGTTTTGAGGCAAGCCCCTTCAGGTTCTTCCGCTCCAGTTCATTAAAACCATGACGGAGTATATTTTCAACAAGAGTGTCCTGAAGTTCAAGCGGTTTCAACTGAAGGATCAGGCATTCCTGAAGGTTTCTTGCCCCGACGCCGGCAGGGTCAAATCCCTGCAAACTTGACAGCGCTTTCTCAGCGGTCTGGATGTCTGTTTCAGCGGCCTTTGCTATCTCATCAAGGGAGGCGTCAAGATAACCATATTCGTTGAGGTTGTTTATCATTATCTCGATTATATGGCCTATTGACTCCGGGATATTTGAAAGCCTTAGCTGCCACAGCAGGTGTTCGTAAAGGTCAGGTTTTTGAGTGTTGCGCTCAAAGGGGGAAGGCGTATCAATGCCTTCATTAAAATAACCAAGGTCTCTGCCGTCGCTCTCTCTTTCTTCAAAGTAGTTATCGGTCGTATATCCGAATATCTTCTCAAGAGGGGACTCGCTCTCTTCAACAGGTTTTTGGATCGCTTCATCCTCATTCTTTAATTCAGATGAACCCCCTTTTTCAAAAACATCGCCATCGCTGACCTCTTCCAGCAGCGGGTTGCTCATCAGCTCCTGTGTCAGCTCCTGTGACAGTTCAAGAAGAGGCAGTTGAAGCAGCTTGATAGACTGTTGAAGCTGGGGGGTAAGCACCAGTCTCTGGGATGTCGTCAGCTGAAGTTTTTGCTCCTGAAATGCCATTATAACCTGAACTCCTCGCCGAGATAGCTTCTTTTTACAAGTTCATTTGCTATCAGTTCTGTCGGGATTCCGTGCGCGAGTATCTTACCGTCGCTTATGATATATGCCCTGTCAGTTATCGAGAGTGTCTCCCGGACATTATGGTCTGTGATGATAAGGCCTATCCCTTTATTTTTGAGCTGCGAGAGAGTCTTTTTCAGATCCATAACCGCAATAGGGTCTATACCGGCAAACGGCTCATCCAGAAGTATGAACAAAGGGTCTATGGCAAGGGCCCTTGCAATCTCCACCCTCCGGCGCTCGCCTCCGGAAAGCTGGTATCCAAGCCTGTTTGCAAAAGGGGCAAGGTTGAATTCTTCCATTATGCCGCTCAGTTTTTGCTCTTTATTTTCAGTATCTGTCATCTCAATGACAGCCCTGATATTGTTCTCAACGCTCAACTTTCTGAATATTGAGACCTCCTGGGGGAGGTAGCCGATCCCCTTTCTTGATCTTTTATACATGGGGTATTTGCTCAGGTCTTCGCCGTCGAGATAGATGGAGCCGCTGTCCGGCTCAATAAGGCCGAGTATCATGTAGAATGAGGTTGTCTTGCCGGCTCCGTTAGGCCCGAGAAGCCCCACCACTTCTCCTGAATTGATACTCATGGTTATTCCGGAAACAACGGGTTTGCCGCTATAGCTCTTTTTCAGCTCTGTAATATCAAGAGTATGCATAATTATTATTTCTTGTTTTTTATAAGCACCTTGCTGCCTTCTATGACAGCCCGGTCATCCTTGAGGAAATAGATTATTCTGGTTCCTGTTATAGAGTTATCATTCTCAATGACCTTAGGGTTTCCGGTAAAGATGATCTTCTCTTCATCATCATATATATATTCCGCTTCTTCTGAAAAGATCGACATACCCTCTTTCTGTACCCTGATATTTCCGGCTGCGTGTATTTTTGCTATCTTACTGTTCCCGTCACTGTAAAAAACGGTCATCTTATCAGCAAAGATCTTGATATCCTGAGAGGTTGCAGCTACGGAGCCTTCAAATACGGCTGTATCATTTTTGTTGTCAGCGGTCAGTGTATCAGAGGTAATGACTATGGGAGTGTCTTTTTTCAGGGAAGACGCGTGGGAGGCAAATACAGGAATAAAAAATATTGTAATCGCCAGAAATATTTTAACGGTAAAAGGTGCCTTTGACATTCTTAAGTATCCTTACCTTCTCTTGACTTACGTCAGCTACAAGCCCGGTTCCTTCAATTGTGAAATTATCACTTATAAATTCAACATCATCCGGAGCCGTTATCAGCCCCTCTTCGCTCTCCCATTTAAGCGAATCGGTTTTAAAGACCCCGTCTTTCAGTTTTATCTCTATCTTATCTTCTACAGCAAGGTCTTTCTTGTTTATATTATATATACCTTTCCCGCCGGTAATATATATGTCATGCCCGTCATGGATCTTCAGCTCAAGTGAATCAATAATGATATCTTTTTTGTCTTCCGGAAATGTCGCGTTCCTGGCAAACAGCTCCCATTTGAGCGCATTTCCATTTTTGTGGTTCAGGTGAATTCCACGCATTACAGAAGTATGGTATGAGGGGTTTATAATAATACTTTCTTCATTACTGCCCAGGAGGATTAAGATCCCAAGGGCTGATATTATTGATAATACAATAAAAAACTTACCCTTCATTCTGCAGCTATTCTATCATAGGGACTATGCCAAGTAAAGAGATTGGCAAGGAAAATGCTTACAAAAATCGAATTATTTCATAAAATTACGGCATATTAAATGAATACTCTTTATATATCAAAAACTATTAATGTTTTTTATTAATTTATAAAATATTTATGAGCACTTTTATTGCTTCTTTCTGTATAATAACCAGGATTTATTCCTCGAAGACATGAATTTTAAGGATCGATTATTAAATGGTTAGAGCCGATACATTTGAAAGAGGGGTTCATCCCCATGACTCAAAAGGACTTACCGCAGGCAATCCAACTCAGAATGCCCGTTTGCCTAAAAGAGTGGTAATTCCTTTAAGCCAGCATATAGGCGCGCCTGCAAAGGCTGAGGTGAGCATCGGGGACGAGGTCAAAAAGTTCCAGATGATCGGCTCTGCGCCGGGTTTTGTATCCGCTCCTGTTCACGCTTCAATATCGGGCAAGGTCGTTGCAATAAGCGACTTTCTTCACCCTTCGGGCAGAATGGTCCAGTCTGTTGTGATAGAGAGCGATGAGAAAGACGAGGCTATCGCATTAGTTGATACCCCGGATTTCATGGCCCTTGGCGCAGATGAGATAAAGACACGCATAAAGGATGCGGGCATAGTCGGCCTCGGCGGGGCTGCTTTTCCAACCAATGTAAAGCTCTCTCCTCCAAAAGAGAAACCCATTGATGTTGTAATCCTTAACGGTGCCGAATGCGAACCCTACCTTACCGCTGACCACAGGATCATGGTCGAGCAGCCCAAGTCTATTGTTAACGGGCTTAAGCTGATAATGAAGGCGGTCGGCGTTACAAAGGGTTATATAGGAATAGAGAAGAACAAGCCTGATGCGATCGAGGCGATGAAAAAGGCATCAGAGGGTGAGCCGGGCATAGAGGTCAGGCCGCTTACAGTGAAGTATCCGCAGGGCGCTGAAAAGATGCTGATCAAGGCTATCACCGGCAGGGAGGTTCCCGGAAAAGGCGGCCTTCCGATGGATGTCGGCGCTGTTGTGCAGAATGTCGGCACAGCGCTTGCCGTATATGATGCGGTTCGCTTTGGCAAGCCCCTTATTGAGAGAATAGTCACGGTAACGGGCAAAGGCGTTAAGGAGCAGAAGAACCTCATGGTCCGCATAGGAACGCTTGTATCAGAGATAATTAAAGACTGCGGCGGCCTTTCCGAGGGCGCTGTCAAAGTTATAAGCGGCGGCCCTATGATGGGTTTTGCCCAGTGGGACCTTGATGTGCCTGTGGTCAAAGGCACTTCAGGCATACTTGTGCAGAGCGAAGATGAGTTCATATCAACTGATGAGTATTCGGCCTGTATAAGATGCGGCCGCTGCATAGATGTCTGCCCCATGGGACTCAACCCTTCGATGATAAGCATTCTTTCCGAGAAGGGGCGTTATGAAGAGACAAAGGATTACAACCTCTTTGACTGCTTTGAATGCGGGTCATGCGCTTTTGTATGTCCGTCAAAGAGGCCGATGGTTCAGTTCGTCAGGCTTGCTAAATCACAGACCAAACCCGGCTAAACAAGTTTAAGATTGACAATTAAAAGGTAAAGATGTCGGAAGAGAACAAAGATAAAAAATTGATCGTATCGGTCAGCCCTCATGTCAGGGATGAGGAGTCTGTATCAAAGATAATGTGGAGCGTCAACTTTGCGCTCTTCCCGGCGCTTATAGCCTCGTTCTACTACTTCGGCCCGAGGGCGATGTTTGTAACCGCTCTATGTATCGGTTCTTCAGTAGGTTTTGAATATATCTACCAGAGGTCTCTAAATAAGAAGATATCAGTGCAGGACGGCAGCGCATTCCTGACCGGTCTTCTCCTTGCGATGAACCTTCCGCCTGACCTTCCTTTTTACATTCCCATAGTCGGTTCGTTTGTAGCTGTAGTAATTGTAAAACAGCTCTTCGGCGGACTCGGATATAATGTCTTTAACCCCGCACTTATAGGAAGGGCCTTCTTGTTGATCGCCTGGACAAAATACATGACCGTATGGAAAGAGCCTACTGCCGCGTTTGCTGCTCTTGATGCCAAGACCACTGCAACCCCTCTGGGGATATTAAAGGAAGAAGGCATATCAAAGCTCATTGAGGCGTTCGGAACAAAAAGCGACCTGTACATGAGCCTTTTTACGGGCCACAGGGCAGGGTCTCTCGGCGAGACCTCAGTAATATTTCTCCTTATCGGCGCTCTTTATCTCCTATACAAGAAGTATATAACCTGGCACATACCGGTCTCTTTTATGGCGACAGTCGGCCTGCTTGCCTGGGCGTTTGGCGGCAAAAGCGGATTGTTTTCCGGCGACCCCGTTATTCATATGATGAGCGGCGGCCTGGTGCTCGGCGCCTTCTTTATGGCTACTGACTATGTAACATGCCCAACCATAAGAAAAGGGCAGATAATCTTCGGTATAGGCTGCGGTGCGTTGACCATTCTCATACGTTTGAAAGGCGGCTATCCTGAAGGCGTCATGTTCGCGATACTGCTTATGAACTGTTTTGCCCCTCTTATAGACAGGGGTGTAAAACCTGACCTCTTCGGGGCGGTCAAGAAGAAAAAAGGCACGGAAGAGAAGAAATGAAACCTGTAGAGATCATAAAGATAGCCTTTAACCTTGCTGTTGTCTATGTAATAGGCGGGTTATTGATCGCGGTTATATATGCTTATACATCTCCTGTAAAATTCCAGAAAGAGAAAGAGGAGAAAGAGGCGGCGCTTCAGACGATGATGCCTGAGGCAGATCAGGTTGAGGAATTGGGAATGTGGGAACCGCATCATAAACATTCTGAATACTATGCCGCGAGAAAATGCGGAGAAGTAAAGATTGAAAAGGCAACTGATGAAAAGACCGGCAAGCCCAGGGAAATAAAAAGATGCATAAACGGCACGGATATCGGATATATTGCCGAGAGCTACGGCAAAGGCTATTCCAGCTATATACATGTTTTTGTTTCACTGGGCAATGATCTTCTTGTCAAGAAAGTAAAGATCCTCGGGCACAAAGAGACCCCCGGGCTTGGTGATGAGGTAGAAAAAGATTATTTTCTTGACCAGTTTGTCGGAAAGGATTCCGACGGCCTTATTGTTGTAAAGACAGAGACTGACAAGAATATTCAGGCGATAACAGGAGCCACCATATCAAGCCGCGCAGTGGCTGAAGACGCTGTGAGAAATGCGGTTAATATGCTCAAGGAGAAATTGGGTTCCGGACACAATTCAGGCGAGGTGGAGAAATGAGCCATGTTCGTGTAAAGAGCAACTGGGAACTTCTGAAGAACGGCGTATTCGGCGAGAACACCATCTTCCGGATGGCTATCAGCCTGTGCCCTGCGATCGCTGTTACAAGCAGCCTTAAGACCGGTTTTGCATTAGGGGTTTCTGTCGTATTTGTCCAGACGATGGTCAATGTCACTGTGTCAGCCATCAGAAACTTCATACATCCGAAGATACGTATCCCGATATTCATGTTCATAATTGCAGGTTACGTCACTATTATAGATATGACCATGTCCACTTACTTCAGGGATATATATAAGGTGATAGGGCTTTATATTCAGATAATTGTCGCTTTCGCCTCGATCTTTGCGAGGGCCGAGGTCTTTGCCAGCAAGAATAAGATGTCAAAGGCGTTCTTCGACGGGCTCGGAAGCGGATTGGGCTTTCTTGTGGCCATGCTGGTCATCAGTTTCTTCAGGGAGCTGATCGGAAAGGGATCACTCTTCGGCTTTCCGATCGTTGACGGCAAACCGCTGCTCATTATGGTATTGCCCGCAGGCGGCTTTCTCGCGGTTGGTGTTCTAATGGCGTTTTTCAACTGGGTTGATATAAGATTTTTCGGCGGCAAAGGCGCCTCCGGAGTATAAGGATTCAGGAGATATAAATTATGGACTTTGGAAAACTCTTTCAGCTGATCATCGCATCATCATTGATCAATAATTTTGTCTTTACCATGTTTCTCGGCCTCTGCATCTTCTTCGGCGTGTCAAAGAAGATGGAGACTGCGATAGGCATGAGCATTACGTTCACATGTGTCATGGTGGTCAGCGCCGCATTAAGCTGGCTCATCTTCTTCTATATAATGATCCCCCTTGATATAGCCTTTCTAAAGATCATGATATTCATAGGTGTTGTTGCATCGTTTGTTCAGTCCGCGGATATAATCATGAAGAAGGTCAGCCCGGCCTTATATTACAAGCTTGGTGTTTACCTTGCATTGATAACTACGAACTGTATCATACTTGCGGTTCCTCTGATGAGCGCTGACCATGGTTACACTTTTCTTGAGACGATCGCGTTCGGGCTCGGTTCAGGGCTCGGGTTTGCGCTTGCCTTGATCATAATGGCGAGCATACGTGAAAAACTGGAGCTTGCGGATGTGCCGGCTCCATTCAGAGGTCTGCCCATAGCGTTTGTTCTTGCGGGGCTTATATCGCTTGCGTTCATGGGGTTCTCGGGATTAATTACACTGTAGCTGTCAGATACTATGAATTTAAAGTTTGACATAAAAAAATATATGTATAATTTCAACGTTACAGAAAAAAGAACCGTATTCATATTAACTTCTGCTCTTCTGCTCTTCTGCTCTTCCACGCTTTACGCTGGTGTCGGCGGAGGCGTAGAGGCCAAGGAATTTGTTGATATCGGTTCAGTGCTCAAGTTCTCCGCTGTCTTTCTGCTCGGGATAGGCACTCTCTTCGGGCTTGGGCTTGCCTTTGCCGCAAAAAAGTTTGATGTAAAGACCGACCCGAGGGTCGAGGAGATTCTCGAAGTCCTTGCGCACGCGCACTGCGGAGCATGCGGTTATCCCGGCTGCCGCCAGTATGCTGAGGCCGTCATTTCAAACCCGGATGTCCCGCCAAATCTCTGTACCCCCGGCGGTGCGCCTTGCGCTGCTGCTGCTGCTGCAATATCAGGGAAGGCTGCTGAGATAACTGAGCCGAAGATCGCCAGGGTTCTTTGCAACGGCGATGCGTCAAAGTCATCACGAAGGTTCCAATATGAAGGGATAAGAGACTGCAAGGCGGCTGTGCTTGCAAGCGGTGGAGATAAATCATGTGTCTACGGCTGTCTCGGTTATGGAACATGTTTCAGGGCATGTCCTTTCGGCGCGATAACCATGAGTGAAGAGAATCTGCCCATTATAAACCCTGTAAAGTGTACGGCATGCGGAAAATGCGCAAAGGCCTGCCCGAAACAGATCATTTCCATACTGCCTGTTTCAAAAGAGGTGCTTGTTACATGCCGTTCAAAGGACAAGGGCGCTGACACAAAGAGGAACTGCAGGGTCGGCTGTATCGGATGCGGAATGTGCGTAAAGGTATGCCCGTATGACGCGCCTTCAATTACGAATAACCTTTCTGTTATTGATATCGACAAGTGCAAGGTCTGCGGCTTATGCGTAATAAAGTGCCCGACAGATGCTATAGTTGATAACCTCCCTTTCAGGCCGAAAGCGCTGATTACTGAAAAATGCATCGGCTGCGGCATCTGCGCAAAGGTCTGTCCGGTTAATGCCGCTTCAGGCGAGCCGAAGAAGCTGCATGTCATTGATCAGGACAAGTGCATCGGCTGCGGCATATGCACATCGAAGTGTCCTACGCTTGCCATAGAAGGAACGATCAACTACTCTGAGATCGCGCTTGAGTTTGAGGCGAAAAAGGCTGCCCGTGAAAAGGCAAAGGCTGAAAAAGCTCAGCAAGAAACTGCCGGAGCTTAATATCCCCTACGTTAATACCTCGCAATTTCAGTAAAAACCCATCAGCTTGACCTCAGTTTTATATGTGATAGACTTTAAATGTTGCTTTGAGTTTATCCCTATAATTTAAATTGATTCTGCCGATGTTATTGAAATGAACAGCAATTTCTTCAGACAAAACAAGGTATTGATATCGGTAGTTTTCACACTGTTTCTTATTGTGGGTTCGGTTGTCTTTATTACTGCTAAGCAGATATATGAGCTTGAGATAACACTTGAGGAAAAGAACGATAAGGCACGCCTCGAGACTGCGAAAGAGGTGTTGGAGATATTCTTTGCAGGTTTAGCCCGCCAGCTTTTATTTCTTAAGGATATTCCTGTTACAAGAGCATATGTTGACAGCGGCTTCACATCTTTTCTGAAGAGAGATGAGGTGCTGGGCGCGTTTCATGTCCTGACATTAAACTATCCTTACCTCTACCGGATAAGCATTATTGATCCGGCAAATAATGAAATGGTAAAGGTAGAAAATGATCATGACGGGCACCACGCGGTTGCTGCTGACGGCGGCGCTTATAATATAATCCCTCTCAATTATATTAACTATCCCTCGGATATGAAAGCAGGCGATGTATATGTCTCTTCCGTAAACCTGAATGCTGAACAAAATGCAGGAGTGGTGACTTATATCCCGTCCATTGACCTGGCGACTCCTCTTTTTGATTCAAAAGGCGCAAGAAAGGGGTTTCTCGTCATTAATATCTTTCTTTCAAAGGTATTCAGCCAAATGCCGGAAGATATTTTTCTGAATACAGAAGAGGGCGATATCATCTCATTCAGGCCTGACGGCACACTTGAATTCGATAAGTCCAAATTTACATTCGTCGGCAGGCAGGGCAAACTCGATATCTCTGGAAAAGAGAGCATACATTACCTTACCGCTGATATCCTTTCGATAAGAAAAATACTGCTTGGCAATAAACATGACCTTTCATTGTTCAGGGCATCCATGATAGGGCTTGCCATGCCGCCCGCCTCGCTTGTTCTTCTCTTTATCTCTCTTATCGGCCTTGTCGCGTATTTGAATGTTTCGAGGTATAAAGAGCTTGTTTTATCCCAGAAGACACTGATACATTCTCTTGCCGACCTTACAGAATACAGGGATAACGATACCGGTTATCATTTAAAAAGGACAAAACATTACGCTATTGCCTTGACGAGGCAGCTGCGGAAGAATAATAAGTACCGTAATGTAATTACTGAAGAATTCATTCAGGATATTGCCGATGCCTCGCCGCTGCATGATATCGGGAAGGTCGGAATAAAGGACGCCATATTGTTGAAACCCGGGAAGCTGACCGATGAAGAATACGAGAAGATGAAAAAACATGTTTATATAGGGAAAGATGTGCTTGACAGGGATCTTGATGAGTTTAAAACAAAACAGTCATTCCTGATCATGGGCAGGAATATTTGCGCGTACCATCATGAAAAATACGACGGCACCGGTTATATCGGTTTAAAAGGAGAAAAGATACCTTTGGAAGCCAGGATATTCGCTCTGTGTGACGCCTATGACGCGATAAGGGCTTCAAGGCCTTATGAGGGCGAGGTGCCGCATGAGAAAGCTGTTGAAAGAATAATGGCAGACAGAGGCAAACACTTTGATCCGGATATTGTGGATGCCTTTATGAAATGCAGTACCGGGTTTTTTGAAATAAGCAACAGCTGCTGAAGACGGCCTTCAATCCGCAGGCATATCATTTCTCTTTCCTGTTGTTTATGCTAAAATTTTCAATCGCATTTCATTGATGGAGGACTTTCATGGATATTAAGGCATATGTATTAAATAAAGCGCATGAGGCAAAGGAAGGGTCGAGGGCTATTGCAAAGGCATCTTCTGAAGTAAAGAACAAGGCTCTGATAAAGATGGCAGAGGCCATCCTGAAAAGTTCAAAAGGGCTTCAGGCCGCGAATAAGAAAGATGTCGCAGCCGCAAAAAAGAAGGGGCTTTCAAAGGCCATGATTGACAGGCTCACACTGACGCAAAAGGGGATAGAGCAGATGGCGCAGGGGCTTGTTGAGATAGCGGCACTGCCTGACCCTTCAGGTGAGATACTCAAGATGCAGACAAGGCCGAACGGGATGATGGTCGGCAAGATGAGGGTTCCTATCGGCGTGATAGCTATCATCTATGAATCAAGGCCCAATGTGACAGCGGATGCTACCGCGCTCTGCCTAAAGGCGGGCAATGCGGTCGTGCTCAGGGGCGGCTCCGAGGCGATCCACTCCAACACCGCTATCGTGAAGGTGCTCAGAGGCGCCATAAAATCTCAGGGCATACATCAGGGCGTCATAACATTCATAAATACTCCTGACAGGCAGGCTGTAATGGAGATGCTCAAGCTTGAGGGGATAATAGACCTTGTCATTCCGCGCGGAGGAGAGAGCCTCATAAGGGCTGTTACCGAAAACTCGCGTATCCCGGTGCTCAAACATTACAAGGGAGTCTGCCATGTATTTGTTGACCGTGACGCAGACCTTAAGATGGCTGAGGAGATATGCTTTAACGCCAAGGTGCAGCGTCCCGCTACATGCAACGCAATGGAGACGATGCTTGTGGATGAGATGATCGCGGAAAAGTTTCTCCCTTCCATGATAAGGAGGTTCAAGAAGGGAGGGGTCAAGCTTAAGGGCGATGAGGCTTCAAGAAAATATGACAAAACTATTTCACTTGCTGCAGAGAATGATTACCACACTGAATACATCGACAAGATAATGAACATAAAGATAGTGAAAGACATCGATGCCGCGATGGACCATATCGCAAAGTACAGCTCTGCGCATACTGATTCAATAGTCACTGAGGACTATAACAAGGCGATGAGGTTTCTAAAAGAGGTGGACTCTTCCTCTGTAATGGTGAATGTATCAACAAGGTTCAGCGACGGCTTTCAGTACGGACTCGGCGCTGAGATGGGCATATCAACCGACAAGATACACGCGCGCGGCCCCATGGGGCTTGAGGAGCTGACCTGCACGAAGTTCATTGTAATGGGTAATGGGCAGGTAAGAACCTGAGAAAGCTAAAAGGTGCAATTCACAAGTCATGAAGATCGGTATATTCGGCGGCGCGTTCAATCCTGTTCACTATGTAATAACTGGCTATGCATTAAAAAGAGATCGGCAGATAACAATAATTTTCAGCTCTTATTATTTCTTGCCTATAGAAAGTGGATTTTATACAATAATGCCATGAAAGCATTCGAGACAACAAAGTATCTTTTCAGGAAAGAAGAAATAAGTATTGGCAAAACATATCAGATTCAAGCTGAAAGTTCCGGCGTTAGACTGCATTATGAACATCCGAACGGGAAACTTTATCAAGGAGACAGTATCGCCTGGCTAAATTCTTTAGAGGACGAAAGCGTAGACTTAATATTTGCTGATCCTCCATATAATATTAATAAAGCGGAGTGGGACAATTTTGAAAGCCAGGAGCATTATATAGAGTGGTCATTAAAATGGATTGAACCGTCAGCCAGGATTTTAAAGCCGCACGGCTCGTTATACGTCTGTGGATTTTCAGAGATATTGGCTGACCTCAAACATCCAACCGCAAAATATTTTAAGTCATGTCGCTGGTTGATATGGCATTATAAAAATAAGGCGAATCTTGGAAACGACTGGGGGCGCTCCCATGAAAGCATTATCCATTTTCGCAAAGCCTCAAAAGGCAAACTGAATATAGATGAAATTCGTATTCCATACGGAGCGCATACCTTAAAATATCCATCACATCCACAGGCTGTAACCAGTCAGTATGGGAATGGCGAGAATAGAGAACATTGGAAGCCGCACCCAAGAGGCGCGAAACCCAAGGACGTTATAGACATTCCAACTACGTGCAACGGAATGGGAGAAAAAACGCCTCACCCCACGCAAAAACCTGAAGAGCTTGTGCGTAAGTTTGTTCTGGCATCTTCCAATAAAGGCGATATTGTCCTTGATCCCTTCTCAGGTTCAGGCACAACACTTGTTGTGGCAGAACAATTAAACCGCCGATGGTTAGGTTGTGACATAAACGCGGAGTATAATGAATTGGCAATTGAGCGGCTTGAACACGTTAAGAATATGTCGATAGAAGATTGGATTGAACATGACAGAAAAGTTCAAGAGAGGCGGGAGTCTATCCGATGACATTATCAAAAATAGTCAGGATTGTATCAAATAAGGAAAAGTTCTTAACTCTCAAGGATTATATCGAGTTTTGCAAGTTGTATTTGGAATTTGCCACTGCCGGACTTCAAGCTGTCATTGTATCTCAGAATGAAAACCACTATCGTTTTTATCAGTATAAAAAAGACGGTCATTTCAACATTACACGGCCAATTAATTCAAATCTAATGTATGAATTTCCTGATATCCCAAAGATAGAAAAAGATTTTTTTAAAATCCTCAACTCAGTTAGAGACATTCCCGCAGATGATAAGCGTAACCGCGAATTAATAAAGCGAGGCATTTACACTATTCAACAATCAATCGGTGCAGCACTTGACGCTTTACCTGCTGGTGCATCGAATAAGGCCAGAAAGGTTAATGGAGATCTTTTTGAGAGGTTTATCCAACTGTTGATTAAAGAAATCGGTGTCAAATGCAAAACTGGAACAGTCCAAGTTCCTGTATATATAAAGAATGAATTTCAGTTTAACATGAGCTATCAGCACGACCTTCTTCTATACAAGGATGAGACTTTGAAAGTCATTGGGTCAGTGAAGACATCGAGCAAGGACAGGATTGATAAAATATTTCTTGATAAATTTCTCTACTGCAAACTGACAAATACCATGCTGCCGCATATAGCCATCTTTCTCAATGACGTGCAGAGAAAAAACAGCAAACGGCAAGATGAATATGGAATTAATGCTACCTTCCTCCCCGGACATTTCAAAGCTTTTACAGTCAAATTAAACCCGCTTGATGGAGTTTATTATTGTGACATTAGACCGAATATGGAAATAGACGACCTCTTGAAAAAACATATACGAACAATAGACCACTTCTTTTGTTCCGATATTTGGTCTTTCATAGAGAGTTAATAGACAAAAGGTAAAATTCATAATCCATGAAGATCGGTATATTCGGCGGCGCGTTCAATCCTGTTCACTATGGCCATCTGAAGACTGCTGATGAAGTCCTCAGGGTACTCTCGCTTGATAAGATAATTTTTGTTCCGGCAGGCAGCCCGCCGTTTAATAAACCCGGACTTGCGGAAGCAGGGCAAAGGTTTGAGATGGTAAAGGCGGCGATCGCGGGCCATCCTGAATTTGAGGTTTCAGATATTGAACTGAGAAGAGAAGGAAAGTCTTATACGATCGAGACCGTAGAGAAATTGGCTGAGAAAGGTGCGGCTCTTTTTTTAATTATCGGGATAGACGCTTTCAGGGACATGCCGCTGTGGAAAGAGACGGATAGGCTCTTCTCCATGGTCAATGTTGTTGTGATCTCAAGGCCGGGTTATTCATTTGCAGGGTTGTCATCATCACCCTATCTGAAAAGAGTATCAATAGAGGTGCTGGATGAGCTTGACAGCGGAAAGAGAAGATTGTTTGCGCTTCCCACCTCAGGAGAAAAGGAGATCATCCTCTGCAAGGTGGTCGATGTGAATGTCTCTTCATCGCATATAAGAGAGGCGATAAGCAGGGGGATGGATACAGCGAGCCTCTTGCCTGAATCTGTTAAATCCTATATAATTTTGCATAACCTGTATAAAAATAATAATAACTGAAGAGTGGGAACCTGCAAATAATGAGCGGCCTGAGGCGTACTCTTTCAAAGGACATCGATTGAAAAAAAGTAAAACTTCCATAGATAAAATAATTAAAGAAAGAGCTGTTGAAGCGGCAAAGATCGCTTCCGGAAAGAAAGCAAAAGATATCATCATCCTTCAGCTTGCAGGCCTCACGGCATTCGCTGACTATTTTGTGATCTGTTCAGGTGAAAATCCGGTCCAGATAAGAACCATAGCCGAGGCTATTGAGAAGGACTTTAAAACGAATGCCGGCATCATGCCTATGGGCATAGAGGGGCTGGCGAACGGGCAGTGGGTATTGATGGATTACGGTGATATAATAATTCATATATTTAATGAGGAGTCCAGGTCTTTCTATAACCTTGAAAAGCTCTGGATGGATGCGCCGAGGATATCTTTCAAGGGTTAATGTTCATTTTAAGGAAATAGAATGGGAAAGTTAATAGTTCTCTTTATTTTGATCTTCATCTCAGCGCTCGGCATGCTTGCGTTCTTAAACAGCAGCACCGTCTCTGTGACAGTCTGGCAGGGGACCACTTTTAAAGATATCCCCATTATCGCAGTTATTCTCATGTCAACGGCGATAGGTTTCTTCTCAATGTTCATTGTGGCGGTCTTCAGGGATGCAAAGCGCTTTATCGATAACTGGCAGGCGCAGCGCAGCCAGAAGGAAGAGCAGAAGATAGAGCAGCAATATGCAAAGGGGTTGAACGCGTTCCATGCCTCAAGGTTTGATGAGGCTGCCGAACTTCTTAAGCGCATAAATGACGAAGAGCCAAAGCATGCGAACGCCTTTTTGCGGCTTGGAGATGTATATTTCACAAAGGGTGACCTTGTAAGCGCAAGGGACTATTATGCCAAAGCCGCTGCCCTCAAGCCGAGGGACATAGAGATACTGATGTCTCTGGAAAGGGTATTTGAGAAAGAACAGAAGTGGCAGGATGCCCTGAAATATCTCAACAGGGTGCTTGATATTGATGAAGGCAACCTTATGGCGCTCCGTAAGAAGAGAGATATCTTTGATAAGACCCGAAGATGGGAGGATGTGATAGATGTCCAGAGCAAGATACTCAAGGGTGATCTCTCCGCTGATGAGATAATTAATGAGGAGGATATGCTTCTCGGATATAGATATGAACTATGCCGGCAGCAGATCACATCCGGTAATTCTGATAAGGCGGTAAAGGCACTGAGGTCGATCATCAAGGCTGACAAGGATTTTGTAGCTGCCCACATCGCCCTCGCAGAGACATGCCTTGAAGAGAATCAGGATGAT
This sequence comes from Nitrospirota bacterium, assembly GCA_016207885.1. Taxonomy (NCBI): domain Bacteria; kingdom Pseudomonadati; phylum Nitrospirota; species Nitrospirota bacterium. Next base: position 40,031 of record JACQZE010000014.1, read on the forward strand.
GATGCGATAGAGGTACTTATTAACGGGTATCAAACCACGTCATCACTTGTATTCCTTGCCAGGCTTGAGGATCTTTTCCTCTCCATAGGCGAGCCCGGCAAGATCATAGATTTTTATATTGAGTCTGCTGAAAAGAACTCTGCGGATCCCAGGATACAGTTCCTTCTTGCAAAGCTGTATTATCGTCTTGAGATGATCGATGACGCGCTTAATACTCTGACCAATGTTGATTTCTCTGTTTTTGATTCTTCTGACATACATGTGCTGTTAGGCAATATCTACCAAAGGCGCTCGCAGTACGAACAGGCCGCGGATGAGTTTAAAAAGGCGCTTAAGGTCGATAAACCGATCGTCATACCTTTCTGCTGTTCGAAATGCAGCTATACCTCCAGGAAATGGGCGGGCAGGTGCCCTGAATGCAAGAGCTGGAACACGCTTGCCTTTGATCTGAATGGCGCCTGTAAAAAATAAAAAAGACAGGCTCGTCCTTGATACAAGCCTCTTTGTAAATCCTGATGTGCGCAATCACTTTGGAAATTCGCCCACCGAGGCCATGGAAAATTTTCTGCGCATGGCAGAGCAGATCCCGTCGCTTGAGTTTTATATGCCGTCATCTATCTTTAACGAACTCCTGAACTTTGTGGACAAGAAGAAGATACCGGGAGCGCTCCTTGCCGTTATTCATCAGAAATCGCCGAGTAAACACGAGCTGACCACCCCGGCCTTCTTTCTCTATGAGCTTATTGAAGATATGAGGCAGAGGATAAACAAGGGGCTGAGGGTTGCCGAGACTGCCGTGAAGAGCGCGGGCAAGCTTGATGAGCGGGAGATCATACAGAATATGAGGAAGGGCTACAGGGAGGCGCTCAGAGAGGGCATCCTCGACAGCAAAGAAGACGTTGACCTCATACTCCTTGCGAAAGAGCTTGATGCGGTGCTTGTGACGGTTGACCAGGGCGCCATAAAATGGGCTGAGAAGCTCGGCATCAGATGGCTGATCCCTGAGAAGTTCAAAGAGTATCTTGAAAGTTTTATAGACAATTCAAAAGAATAATCCCCCCTTGAATTCCCCGGTTGTTATTGTATAGTTATTATATAACGGGCTATAACATCGCAAAATATATCATCATCGATCCAAACTTGACTCAGGGGAAACCCTGCTATAAATCAGAGGGAACCTGATACATTTTTTTAAAGGTTTCTGTTAATGTGAGGGCAGCGGGAATGCTGAAAATCAGGTCGCTTACCACGAAATATGTCATCATCGGTTCAATCTTTCTGTTCATTGTGACTGCCTTCACTTTTACGTCATTCTGGTTCACCGAACATTTAAAGAGCGAGGCAAGGAGGATCAATGTCGCAGGCTCGCTGAAGATGGAGATGATTGAGATAGCCTGGCTCTTTAACAGGGCAGGGCATGAAGCAGGCGCGGAGCGCAGCCGGACGATTGAAATCGTCATCATAAAAGAGATCGCTGAAATAGACAAGGCGCTCAATGATATTAAATACGGGGACAAGAGTACCGGGCTTGGCCCCCTGGCTCACAAGCCGTTAATTGTTCCCTTAGATAGTCTTGTCTCAAAATGGCAGACAGAAGCCAAGCCAATGATAATAGAGACCGCTGACAAGGTTCTAAAAGGGGAGAAGGGCGCTCAGGTGGGATACGATATCAGGAGCAAGAGATGTATTGAAACAATTGACTCGTTTCTCAACCGGCTTGTTGAAAATTACGAGTTTGAGTTCAAACTATACAATGATTTGCGTTTTGCCATTATCGGATTTTCTTTTGTTATATTCATGGCGATGGCTGTTTATGTCAGGAAGAAACTCGTCTCACCCATTATGCAATTAAAAGAAATGGCAGGGATGATAGAGAAAGGGTTTTATGATGTGTCAGCGGCTGTAGATAATAAAGATGAACTGGGAGAGCTTGCGCAAAGTTTTAATCATATGGCGAAAACTCTTGATGTAACATTCGACAGGAACATCGGGCTTATTCACAGCCTTAACGCGTTATATGACGTCTCCAAAGAGATATTGAGCATTCGTGACATCAACCTGCTTCTTGAAAAAATAGCTGATAACGCCCGCAAGCTGCTGGGCGCTAAATATGCCGTGATCAGCATTCTGAACAAAGAGGGGAGATATGAATACTTTGTGCCTTCCGGCATCCCGCCTGACCTTTTCAAGAAGATGAAGAGAGAACATGGACTACCTGTGGGAAAAGGGCTTCTCGGTTATTTATTAAAAGAGGGCAAATCGGTCCGTGTTTCTGATATATCGAAGCATTCTGAATTTGTGGGGCTGCCGGCCGGACACCCCCCGATGAAGACATTTCTTGGTGTGCCGGTCAGCCTGCAAAATGAGATCATTGGAAGGCTTTATTTCGCGGATAAACTTGACGGGGAACCATTTAATCAGGATGACGAGAATCTGGCGGTCTCCTTTACCGCTATCGTCTCTCTTGCGATAAATAATGTCCGGATGCTGGAAAAGGTCAATCTTCTTGCCTCATTTCCAGAGAAGAACCCCCATCCTGTGCTTGAATGTGATTCAAGTTGCAATATCACATATATTAATCCGGCAGCGTCTGACATTATTAAAGCCCAAGGCATTAGAGGACATGCTTTAATACCTTCAGATATTCAGGAGATCGCGGAAGGGATGAGGCTCTCCGGTGTGCATGTGACGTACCATGAAATAAAAGTCGGCGGTATGCTGTTCGGTGAATATATTCACCTCTTGCCGGATAATGAGACTATCAGGATATATGGTTTTGATATAACCGAGCGCAAGTCTGCCGAAGAGAAGCTCAGAGAGAGTGAATCCAGCCTTCAAAGGGCCCAGTCTGTCGCGCATATCGGAAGCTGGTATCTGGACATAATACATGATGAACTCTTCTGGTCTGAAGAGACTTACCGCATATTCGGTATCCCGATGGAAGCTACCTTGTCCTATAAGTGTTTTCTTGATGTCGTTCATCCCGATGACAGGGAATTACTTGATAAGGCATGGGCTGCCGCTCTCAAGGGGGAGCCTTACGATATCAAGCATCGCGTATTGGTTGACGGCAATCTGAAGTGGGTGAGGGAGATTGCCGAGATAGAGTTCAACAAAGAAGGCGCTGCTGTAAAAGGGATAGGAACGGTTCAGGATATAACAGCGCTGAAAGAGGCTGAAGATGAGCTTAAAGAATACAGTGAGAAGCTTGAAGATAAGGTGAAGAAGAGGACGGAAGAGCTTGAAGTGGCAAAGTTTCAGGCAGAGGCGGCAAACACGGCAAAGTCGGAGTTCCTGGCAAACATGTCGCATGAGCTCAGGACGCCGCTTAATTCCATATTGGGGTTTTCAGATGTTTTAATAAACGGCATGGCCGGCCCTCTGACCGGGAAGCAGATAGAATTCACGACAGATATAAAAGACAGCGGCAGCCACCTCCTCAGCCTGATAAATGACATTCTCGACCTCTCAAAGGTCGAGGCGGGCAAGATGGAGCTTGATCCGGGCAGTTTCAACCTGAAGGATTTACTGAACAACAGCCTTGCGATGTTTAAAGAGAAGGCTATGAAACATAAGATAAAGATTAAATTTGAAGCAGGCCGAGGGGTGGGTGCAATAACTGCAGATGAGAGAAAGATAAAACAGGTAGTCTTTAACCTGCTCAGCAACGCCCTGAAATTCACGCCTGACGGGGGAAGCGTGAGCGTTGCAGCACGGCTAACGCCCCCGGCTTCGCCACCCCCTCTTAGCTTAAGACCAACAGTAGGTGCTCTTAAGCAGGGGGGCGAGGGGGAGTTAATCGAGATCAGTGTCGCCGACACAGGCATCGGCATCGCCGCTGAGGACATGGGGAAGCTCTTTCAGCCTTTTCAGCAGATTGAGCACCATCTTTCCAAGAAGTATGAAGGAACAGGGCTGGGGCTGAGCCTTTGCAAGCAGTTTGTTGAACTTCACGGCGGAAGGATATGGGTTGAGAGCGAGGTGGGCAAGGGCAGCAGGTTTGTATTTACTCTTCCCTTGACCGGAGGGAACGAATGAAAAAGATCCTTATAATTGATGATAACGAAAAGAACCGTAAACTCTTTAAAGTTATCCTTGAGAGCCGCGGGTATGAAACTGTTGAGGCTGATAACGGGAAAGAGGGTATCCGCCTTGCAAGGGAGACTAAACCACTTCTCGTCCTGATGGACATACAGATGCCGGGAATGGACGGGATCGAGGCGGCAAAAAGACTTAAGTCGGAAGATGAGACAGCGGGCATTCCGGTAATCGCAGTAACGTCATACGCGATGAAAGGCGACAGGGAAAAATTTCTTGAGACCGGCTTTACCGATTATGTCTCCAAACCCATAGACGTCAATGAATTTATCGCTGCAATTGATAAATATATGCATGGAGAAGGGATATGACTGAAAAAAAGAAACAGAAGATCCTGATCGTTGATGATGAAGAGAAGAATGTGAAACTGCTTGACGCACTCTGCGTACACCTCGGATATGAGATATTGGCCGCAGGCAACGGGGCTGAAGCTGTTGAAAAGGCATTAAAAGATATGCCCGACCTGATCCTTATGGACATAATGATGCCTGTGATGAATGGTTTTGAAGCGACGGAGAAGCTCAAAGCTGACGGCCTTACCAAACATATCCCGATAATAATAGTAACAGCGCTTGATTCCAGAGAAGACAGGCTGACAGGCATTTCAAAAGGCGCAAGTGATTTTCTGACAAAACCGATTGATTCCGAAGAAGTGGCATTGCGTATCAGGAACAACCTTGAGATAAAGCAGTACCATGATTTTCTGAAAGAGCATAATATTATTCTTGAGGCGCAGGTTGCCGAGAGGACAAAAGAGCTGACAGAGGCCTTTGCGAGCCTTGGGAAGGCGCACAAAAAGATCGAGTCCAGCTATGTAGAATCCGTGCGGAGGCTTACTATCGCCGCTGAGTACAAGGATGATGAAACGGGAGCGCATATAAGAAGGGTGGGATACTATACAAAGCTGGTCGCTGAAAAGATGGGCATGGACAGGGATTTCTCAGAGAACATCTTTTATGCCGCGCCGATGCATGATATCGGCAAGGTCGGGATACCTGATGCCATTCTTTTGAAACCGGGCAAACACACCGGAGCGGAATGGAAGATCATGATGACTCACACGATAATCGGTTCAAATATCCTCAAAGGCGCGGAATCTCCGTTTCTCAGGATGGGCGCTGAAATAGCCATTTCTCACCATGAAAAGTGGAGCGGCGGGGGATATCCCAACGGCCTGAAAGGAGATGCGATACACTTGGCAGGCAGGATAATGAATATCGCTGACCAGTATGACGCACTGAGAAGCAGGCGCCCTTACAAACCTGCTTTTGACCATGATAAAGCGGTCGAGATAATAACCATAGGCGACGGCAGGACGATGCCTGAGCACTTTGACCCTGATGTGCTTGAGGCGTTCAAAAAACTGACTGATGACTTTAATGAAATATTTGAGACACATCAGGATTAGAAGGAATCAGTAAGATATCTTTCCCGACATCAGGCGTGTATAAATATAAAAGGCCGGCAGGAAAATATCCTGCCGGCCTTTTGTCAACTGATCAATTACTCAGGATTATTACACCTTGCATCCCACCTTGGATCTACCTGCTCAAAGCAGTAAATATGATAATAGTTGTCACAATACTCCCAGTCGTAATCAGTCCAATCTTCATAATAAGCACTTGAATAACCTATATTGGCTTCATTATTATCGCTTGTCCAGTCATCACAGAATTCCGATGCATCACCAAAACTGCCGGCAGGATAGCCGTCGTATTCTGTCCCTGTCCAGACGTAGTCATCGCTTTGTCCATTAGCATATTGATTGAGCCAGATCGAAGTATTTAACTCTCCATCGGCAAGGTCATACCAGTCGTAAGCAATTATTGTTTCGTCAGTTAATACATAGTTCTGGTCTGAATGGTCCCAGGAATCTGCAGGGCTGTAGCCTCTGCTTGTTGAGAGCCATGCCTTGTATGTTCCGCTAAGCCCTGCATCATCAGCAAGTTCCTGGCATGTCCGGTCAGCGCCGGTTATACCGTTGAGGTCACCGGAGTAGGAGTCGCTTGAAACAAAGACCGTGAGGTCTTTATCGCAGTCTACGCAGGTAATGGCATCAATGAGATCATCAGCCTGTTGAAGCAGGTCAGCGCCGTCCTCTCCGTTAATATCATTTGTTTTCACATACTTCTGAATGTACATCTTTAACTGTTCAACGTATCTTATGGCATAATTTTCCGATCTGATGTCTCCCTGAAGAGCGCCCGGAATCTTCTTTTCACAATTGTCCAACTGGCCATTAAGGCGGGATCTGACGGTGCGGCTGTTAACCCAACTGTTAATGTCCCCGGACATCTCATCAATGAGCTGATAAGGGTCATCGCATCCTATCGCATAAGCAGAAGAGACAAACAGTGCTAAGGAGAAGCAGAAGATAAGAGCTAAGAATACTTTCTTGTACATATTACACCTCCAATTTATTAGATTTACTTCCTTAAGGAAATATCATTTATACCGGGATATTGCAATTATGCTTCAATCTGCCGGTTGTGTCAAGAATTATTTCATCAATCAGCAGAATTCTTGATTTATCATGAATTTGATATACAATTATTAAAGTCGCAGGTATTATTTCAAGTTGTTCTGTGCGGAATAATATATCAATCAATGGATGAAAGGCGATTGTTAATTTATGCTCTTTTTCACTTTAAGAAAAGACAGGCTTCCTGAGTTCCTCGATGCTGTTAGTAAACATTACAGCCTTATCGTCCCTGAGCAGAAGGGAAGTAAAACATATACGTTCAGGCAATATACAGAATTTTCAAAAGTAAGCCTTGAATTTATACGGACGATCATCCCTCCTAAGAAATTCATCTTCCCGCCTGTGGAGAAGCTCTTCTCTGCGGATAAGGAATGCAGGATAGATGCATCTTATGAAGATGCGCCCTTCAGCATTATCTTCGGGCTTCATCCATGCGACATCCACGGCATAGAGATTTTGGACAAGGCATTTTCATACGGCGGACGGGACTCATTTTACTGGAGACGGCGGGAGAAGTTTGGATTTATTGGGCTGAGCTGCCTGCCTGATAAATACTGCCTCTGCAAATCAATGCATACCGATTTCATAGAGAGCGTTTATGATATCTTTCTCTACACCCTTGACGATGTGTATATGGTGAGTGTGCGCACTGCTCTCGGAGATGACATGCTGAGGCTCTGCCCTGACTTATTTAATAAACCAGCCAAAGAAGAGATACTTGAATACAAGGAAAGGATACAGATAAGAGACTCGATGTTCACGCGCATAATGGATACGACAAATCTTGCGGACCTTCTGACGCTTGAGTATAAAAATGATATATGGGAAGAGTACAGCAGGAGATGCCTCTTCTGCGGGAGCTGCGTAATGGTCTGCCCCACATGCCAGTGCTTTGATGTCTATGACTCTCCGGATGTTATCGCAGGAAGCAGCCTCAGGATAAGGAGATGGGATGCCTGCATGCGCAAGGACTACGCGCTTGTTACAGGCGGGCACAATTTCCGCGGCGGCCGTCCTGAGAGGTTCAGGTTCAGGTATCTGCATAAGGAAACGGGATTCGGCGAGATGCACGGCAAGGCCTCATGCACAGGATGCGGACGATGCAGCGAGACCTGTCCGGCAGGCATAGACATGGTCGAGGTTGTAAGGAGGATACGCGAATGAGCCTTGTGCCTGTGATAGCGAGACTGGAGGAGAAGAGGGCGCTTGACCCTAATCACAGCCTCTTCAGATTTATATTTGAAGAAGAGCATGCAAGAGATAAATTTCATTTTCAGCCGGGACAGTTTGTAATGCTCAGCATATTCGGTGTTGGAGAAGCTCCCATATCCATCACATCAGGGCCTGATGAAAAAGGCTTCATAGACCTGTGCGTGAGAAAGGCAGGCAGGGTCACCACCGCTCTGTACAGCCTTGAGGCGAATAGCAAAGTCGGCATCCGCGGCCCTTTTGGCAACGGATATCCGGTAGATACAATGAAAGGCGGCAACCTGCTTATAGTTGCAGGAGGCCTCGGCATAGCTCCGCTCAGGTCTTTGATACGTTATGTGCTGTGGAGGAGAGGATCTTTTAAAGAGGTCGGCATCGTCTATGGAACGAAAAATCCCGCAAGCCTTCTCTTTGGCGAAGAGATGCGGGAACTCGTCACGAGGGCTGATATAAAATGCATGCTCACAGTGGACAGCGCGCAGGATGATGGATCATGGAAAGGGCATGTGGGTTCTGTCACAGGCCTTATCGATATGACAGGTATGCCTCTCGTGGATACATCTGTCGCAGTCTGCGGGCCGCCCGGTTTTTATAAATATGTTCTTGAGAAACTTCTCATGCTCGGCTGCTCAAAGGGAAAGATCTACATGTCTCTTGAGAGAAGGATGGAGTGCGGAGAGGGAAAGTGCGGACACTGTGTCATAGGGCATAAGTACACCTGCATTGACGGGCCGATATTCACATATTGGGATGCTATAAATCTTCCGGAGATATTTTAGTGGGAAAACCAAAGGCAGGCTTTTACTCTCTGACATCATGCTCAGGCGATATCCTTGAGATAACAAATCTCGGCGAGGATATTCTCAAACTATTTGACCTCGTTGAGGTTGTCCACCTCAATGTTGCCATGCCGTCAACAGGCAAAGACCCTGACATCGCCTTTGTTGAAGGGGCTGTGACATCTTTGGATGATGAAAAATTTCTCAAAACCCTCCGCAAGAAAGTTAAACAGATTGTAGCCATCGGAACATGCGCGTGCACAGGCGGTGTGATAGCGCGCGGGCCGGAAGATAGAAGGAACTGGTTAATCGATGTCTATCCTGAATCAGGCGCAGGTTTTGATATACACTTTCCAAGGCCCGTAAAGGATATCGTCTCTGTGGACTTCTCCATACCCGGGTGCCCGATAGAGAAGAAGTATCTTCTTCACTGCCTCGGTTATCTGCTCAAAGGCGTTCTGCCTGAGGTTCCTGCATATTCGGTCTGCATGGAGTGCAAGATGAAGGGCAATGAATGCCTTTTGAGATACAGGGGATCGGCATGTCTGGGGCCTGTTACCAAAGCGGGATGCGGAGCGAGGCAGCCTTCTCTCGGAAGGCCGTGCGACGGATGTTTCGGTTTTTATGATGACGCAAATAAGGAATCGCTCATTGAGATATTCAGGGAGATGGGGCTGAGTGAAGATGAGATAAAGAAGAGGTTTGACCTCTTTCTGGAGCGAGGGCGATGAAAGAAGAATTGATAACCAGGATAGAAGGCCACGCAAATGTAAAGATCAATGTAAAAGGCCAAAAGCTCGAGTCTATAAAACTTGATGTGCTCACTCCGCCCAGATTATTTGAGAAGCTGATCGTCGGAAGGCGCTTCAATGATGTGCCGACGATAGTCTCAAGGATATGCTCAATATGCGCTGCCTCCCACAGGATAGTCTCGGTCATGGCGATAGAGTCTGCCTTTGGAGTAAAGATCCGTGAAGAGGCAAAACTGCTGAGAGAGCTTCTCCTGCACGGCGAGTCGCTTCAGAGCCACGGGCTTCATCTCTTTATGCTCGCATTGCCTGATTACTATGGCAAAAATTCTTTTGTCGAATTAGCAACAGATATGCCTGAGGTCGTCTCTCTCGGGTTTAAGATCAAGGGTCTTGGGAATGAGATTCAGCAGACTATCGGCGGCAGGGCTATCCATCAGATAATTCCTGTAGCCGGCGGCATGAGCGCGGCGCCGTCGCGTGAAGATCTCAAGGCGATCAGGGATAAGGCTGAACCTCTGATAGATGCCGTTGCTGAATTTCTCAAACAGATTCCTCCGATGAAGTCTTCATCACTTGTTCAGGTTAAGAATTGGGTTTCACTTGCAGGCAATTCCGCAGGCGATGTGTTAATTAACGGCAAAGAGCAGGCCGGGGTCGAGAAGTTCTGGCAGCGGATGAATGAATCATCTCTGCCTCCTTCATATACAAAACATACGCTCCTTGAGAATGAGCCCTTCATGGTCGGCCCGCTTGCGAGGATGCTGAATGCAGCTCCTCTTCCCATAGGGCGTGCGGCTGATCTCATCGAAAGGATTGGAGTGACCAAAGACAGGTCTGTTTATATGAATAATCTTGCGCGCGGTGTTGAGATAGTGATATTTCTGGAGGAAGTGACAGAGATTATAAATAAATTGCTGGAGATGAATATTCCTGAAGACAGCGGTATAATAGTTGATGTCATCCCCAAGGCAGGTAAGGGATTCGCTGCTGTCGAGGCGCCGAGAGGGCTGCTGCTTCATACTTATACCTTTGACAGTAACGGCTATATTACAGAGGGCGACATAGTCACGCCTACAGCGCTTAACCTTGCCGAGATGGAGCGTGGCCTGAGCATAATGGCAGAGGCGCTGCTGAAAGAGAAGGCGGATATAATACCTGAGCTTGAGACGCTGATACGCGCCTTTGATCCATGCATATCCTGTTCCGTGCATGTTGTGAACCTCTAAATTCCCGATCTTCGTTTCCTCAGGAAGTCCCGCAGGATCTGGCCGGATTTATTTTTTTATATGTTAAATGATAATAGGGGGTTCTATGAGAAAACAAGGAACGATGACGTATATTATGTTTGCCATGCTTGTTTGCAATTTTGTTTCTCTCTTTTTTGTAGGTGAAGCGGCTTGGCCGCATGATGCTTTGAAGGACGCGCGCGGACAGACTTTTACAGATCCGTCAAAGACATTTCCAATGCCCGATAAATGGATAAAGCAGCCGATTAAATATGATAAAGAGAATAAGGGCGCTGATATCGTAATAATGATGGACCAGGATATTTACCATACTCTTTTGCCGGCCGTACAGAAATATGCAAAAGAGAAAAATCTGAAGATCAATATGATAGAAGGGACCTGCGGCATTGCTGCAGGTATGCTTTCAAAAAAGACAACGGACATGGGAGGTTTCTGCTGCCCCGCAGGAGCGGAGGACCGTCTGCCAGGGCTCAGGTTCCATACTATCGGAATTGTAGCCAAGGCTTTTTTTGTCAATCCTGAAAATCCGGTTGATAATATTTCAGAGACCCAGCTTAGAGACTTATATCGCGGCAAGTTAGTTAGCTGGTCGGGGGTGATGACACAGGAAGGACAAAAGGGGCCGGATAGGCCGATAAAAACTTTCGCAAGGCTTCATTGCCCGTTAAGACCCGGACATTGGAGACAGTTGCTGGACGATAAGACAAAATTTGGTCCGGGAGTTTCAGAGGTAGGTTCAATACCTGACATGATCTCGCAGGTTGCCTCAATAAAAGACGCGATTGGATGGGAAGTGCTTTCTATGGCTGAGAGAAATAAGAATTTGGGTATGGTTAAGCCGCTGAAGATCAATGGGTACCGGCCTAATGATTCCGGCGCGCTTGCTTTACTTAAGTATCCATTCTACAGGACTTACCAGGTCACAACATGGGAGGGTAAGGGTGTTGAGAACCCTTATGCCACACAATTGGTGGAATATTTGATTAAAGAGTTTGAGAAACTTGATCCTGATAAATTCGGCTTTGTGTCGCAGAGCCGGCTCAGGAAGGCAGGGTGGCAATTCAGCGGAGATGAATTGACCGGAGAACCTAAATAAGATTATGAAAAAGGACTCTCGTATCGACAGGATCCTTTCCCATATCCCGCTTACACCAAAGTTTCTGATTATTACTTTATTGGCAGGTGTGGTGGTATGGGGAATCCTTGAATATTCCCAGGCGAACCGCCTGAAAAAAATAACTGATACTCAACTTACTTACCTGCTTCAGCAGCAGGCAAGAGAAGACAGGATACGTTTCGACAACTATGTAATGGCATACCATGATATGGCGAGGTTGATCGTATCTCAAAAGGCCTTTATTGATCACATGCGAGAGTATTCAGGATTTTCAGATGAGAGCAAAGATGTTAAATACTATACCGAAATTCCTTCCTGGCTTCCTGATGCCTCGGTGATGCGGCATTTTGTCAGAATCCATAATGCTGTCTTGATAGATGGAAGGGGCAGGGTCCGAGAGGTTTATAATGGAATATCCAGGACTATACCGCAGTCGCTTCTTCCGCCATCGGCTCATCTATTGCAGATAAGCCGGGGACAGAGCATATTGACGATTGTTGACGGAGTCCATTATCTGATCGTCTCGGAGGTTGTTAAAGACCATAATGGGGTTGTTACGTCTGTGCTTGTGCTTATCTCACCTCTTGACGATGAATTCCTCTCTAACATGCAAGGTGTAAAATCAGATAAGGGCATAATAGCGCTGGTGGAGCCAATGCGTGAGCGGGTCGTTGCCAGTAATGTCCCTGACCTGATACCGGAGGGCACACCGCTTGATACATTGACAGACCGTTATTTAATTACCTACAAGGAGTTCTTTGACTGGGGTGGGTCTGAAATATATATACAGTTTACTACTTTTGTATCTAAAGATGCCCTGAAAGAGATGAGCAGGTCTATGCTTTTTGAGGGAAGACGCCAGCGTTTCTTCATATCGCTTGCTCTTCTACTTTTATTTACAATGATAATGCTTTCGATCACCAGGAAAATCCATCTGCTGGTCGAAAACATCGAGGATTCCTCGCGTAATATTTTGAACATGCGCCTCCCGATCGTCAGCAAGGGAAGAGATCAACTCCGGATTCTTGAAGAGCGCTTTGCCATGTTTACAGGCGAAATTATTGAATCGCATGAAAGGCTAAAGAAACTCAGCCGTAAGAATGAATCAATTCTGGCTGCTGCCGGTGAAGGTATTATAGGTTTAGATACCGGCGGGCATCATACATTTGTTAATCCCGCTGCTGCAAGAATGCTCGGGTATTCTGTTGAAGAACTTATCGGGAAACGGTCTCATGAATTGTGGCATCATACAAAACCGGATGGAAGCCATCATCCATCCAAGGAATGTCCTATATATGCGGCGTTTACAGACGGAGTGGTTCACCATGAAACTGGGGATGTCTTCTGGAGGAAAGACGGAAGCAGTTTTCCCGTTGAATATAAAAGCACACCAATTGTTGAACAGGGGAATGTAATTGGAGCAGTTGTAGCTTTTAGTGATATCACCGAGATGATTAAATTAAGAGAAGAACTGAAAAAACTTTCAATTACCGATGCCCTTACAGGTTTTTATAATCGCAGGGGATTTATTGCTTTCGCCACGCCAAAGTTGAAGCTTTCCCTGAGAAAAATGGAGAAGATATTATTGATTTATGCAGATATGGACAACCTGAAGCCGATCAACGATAACTACGGTCATCAGGAAGGTGATAAGGCGTTGGCTGAAATAGCAAATATATTAAAGAGCACATTCAGGGAATCTGATATTCTTGCCCGGCTCGGTGGAGATGAATTTGCCATTTTGGCAATAGATGCCTGTGATGAAAAGGTTATTCATGAGCGTATTCAGAAAAATATAGACGCCTATAATAAAACAGTAAATCCAGTTTATAAATTGTCTCTGAGCATCGGAATTGTCTGCTATGACCCGGGAAAACCATGTACGTTAGATGAGTTATTAAGCAAGGCAGATACATTGATGTATAACAACAAGTTGAGCAAAAAAGGATAAAAGCCGGGAAGGCCTAAAAGTCCAGATGCGGACAATGTCATAATGCCTCTATAACGCAAGCCGGGCTCAATTTTTATTACTCATAAAATATTTTTCTCTGAGGTGATATGTGGCATTGGTCAGTCTACAGGATGTAATACTTTCTTTCGGCGGCCCGGAACTGCTTGACGGCGTGACGCTTCAGATAAGCGGCAATGAGCGGGTCTGTCTTGTCGGAAGGAACGGGGCAGGAAAGTCCACGCTTATGAAGATAATCACCGGCGAGATAACACCTGACGCAGGCGAGGTCATATATGAACAGGGTGTGAGGATAGCATCTCTTTCTCAGGAGGTGCCGCAGAATTTAACAGGAACGGTATTTGATCTTGTATCAGGCGGGCTCGGCAATATGGTCGAGCTGCTTTCGGAATACCACTCAATAAGCGTGAGGCTCGCGCATGGCGAAGACGCAGCCCTGATGGCGGAGCTTGAACGCGTTCAGCACCTGATAGAGTCCGCCGGAGGCTGGCAGATACAGCAGAGGGTAGAGACTGTGATATCACGTCTCAGGCTCGACCCTGATGCTCAGGTTGCTGAGCTTTCAGGCGGAAATAAACGGCGAGTGCTGCTTGCGCGCGCGATCGTAAATGAGCCGGACCTGCTTCTCCTTGATGAGCCTACTAACCATCTCGACATAACCTCGATCGCATGGCTTGAGGAATTTCTCCTCGGGTTCCGCGGCTCTATACTATTCATAACGCACGACCGCAGATTTCTCCAGACACTGGCAACACGGATCATAGAGCTTGACCGTGGACGGGTCACAGACTGGCCCGGCGATTATGCGACATATCTCAGAAGAAGGCAGGCGGAGCTTGATGCAGAGGCGACACACAATGCTCTCTTTGATAAGAAGCTCTCGCAGGAAGAGGCGTGGATACGGCAGGGCGTCAAGGCGAGACGCACACGCAACGAAGGGCGCGTGAGGGCGTTGAAGGAGATGAGAAACGCTCGCAGCGCAAGGCGTGAAGAGGTTGGCAGCGCCGCGATGAGCCTTAACGAGGCAGAACGGTCAGGCAAGCGGGTCTTCCAGGCGATGCGCGTAGGGCACACATACGAGGGGATTCCTGTGATAAATGACTTCTCCACGACGATCATGCGCGGCGACAAGGTCGGCATCATCGGCCCGAACGGCTCAGGCAAGACCACACTTCTTCGGATACTGCTTGGCGAGATGAAGCCTCACAGCGGTTCTGTGCGCAGGGGAACGAATCTCAATGTCGCTTATTTTGACCAGCACCGCGCACAGCTTGATGATGAGAGTTCTGTCATGCAGAATGTGTCAGAGGGAAGCGACCACGTGACGGTCAACGGCAAGGCAAGGCACATAATCAGCTACCTTGGCGATTTCCTCTTCCCGCCGGAGAGGGCGCGCTCACAGGTGAAGTATCTCTCAGGAGGAGAACGCAACCGCGCGCTCCTTGCCAAGCTATTCACAAAACCATCCAACGTATTGGTTATGGACGAGCCCACCAACGATCTTGACACAGACACGCTGGAGCTTCTTGAAGAGATGCTGATGGAGTATGAGGGCACGGTACTTATCGTGAGCCATGACAGAGAGTTCCTCAATAATATCGCAACGAGCACAATAGTCTTTGAAGGCGGCGGAAGGGTTGAAGAATATGTAGGAGGCTATGACGACTGGCTGCGGCAGCGCAGGCCCGTAGTTCCCGAAAAAACTGAAAAGCAGGTAAAGCCCCGTCAGAAGCAGGAGCGGCCGCGCGTAATGACATTCAAAGAGAAGAAGGAACTTGCGTCATTGCCCGCGCTGATAGAATCTTTGGAAACAGAACACAGCAAACTATATGAGTCTCTCGCAGATCCTGAATTATATAAGCAGGACGGAAGCAGGATACCTGAGATAAAGGTGCGGGTCAGTGAGATTGAAAAAGAGATTGCTGAAGCGTATAAGCGCTGGGAAGTCCTGGAAGCGATCTTGAGGTCTGTAACTGTTTAAGATGTAATTATGGTGGGCGATGTAGGTTTCGAACCTACGGCCTCTGCCGTGTGAAGGCAGCGCTCTCCCCCTGAGCTAATCGCCCTGCGGTTGTTTTTCGGATAAGTTGGATATCAGTTCATTTATGTATTTACGGCTTTTCATCTTCTTTATTTGTATCTCTCTGATAACAGCTTCACTCCGAGTTTTGTAAGATTCATGATACGCTATTTGCCAGGGCCTTTTTGCTTTTGTTGATTTTGTATATCCATTATTATGCCGAAGTACTCTTTCCTGAATATTTTGGCACTGTCCGGTGTAGAACGAGCCATCTACTTCACTTTTGAGGATATAAATGTAAAACATATATTTTTATGTCACGGCCTTCCCGACGCGTCGGGACGCTCTCCCCGTGCCTGCCCCGAAGTATCGGGGAGCTAATCGCCCTTATTTTCTTTACAGGATATTCTATCTTAAAACCAACTCTTAATTAAATCAAATGCGTCTCTTGTTTATTTCCGGGAATTGAAAATTACGCCTTTACATTGTAAAATTATAAAACTTTATTTCAGTTAAGTTACCTGAGGTCATTATATGGCTGTAAAAGTTCTGATCGTTGATGATGATGTTGCTCTTGCTACCCAGCTCAAATGGTTTTTGCCGAAAAAATATGTGTCTGTACTTGCGCATACTGCTGAAGATGCCCTCGCCTTTTTCTGTAATAATGGCATTGACATAGTTCTGCTGGATCTCGGGCTTCCTCCATATGAGAACACGCCTGAGGTAGGCCTTAAGCTTCTTAATGATATGCTGGCTGCGAAGCCAGGTATAAAGATAGTTGTTGTGACAGGCCAGAAGGAGAGGAACGTGGCTGTAAAGGCGATATCCCAGGGGGCGTTTGATTATCTCATGAAACCGGTTGGAGAGAGCAAGCTTGTTGATTCTTTGAAAAGAGCTGAGTTTTTTGCTGATATAGAGAGTGATATACCTGCTGAAGAAAAGTCGATCAAGATAAATCCGCAGAGCCTTAATGAGGGCTTCGAGACGCTTAAGGAGGACATGAAGAAACATATAATCATTGAAGCTCTGCAGAAGACTGAAAACAACGTATCAAAGACCGCCAGGCTCCTTGGACTGAGAAGAACATCCGTCTATTACTACATCAATAAGTATAATCTGAGAACCAGGGATCAATGAAACCCCTTATCCTGTTTACGATTGCCTGCGCAGTCGGGCTGCTTTCGCTGATCGTAACACGGACGTACACGAAGAACAGGGCCGCAATCATTTTTTTCACTGCTGATATCGCTCTGCTTATCGCCATTTATTACTTCATGATCAATTTGTTCTATATCTTTGCATATCTTGTGCTGCTCTTTCTCTTTCTCTTTATCCTCTCAATTATGAGGGTCACTTCAAAAAACAGTTCTTTTCTGATCAAGGATTCTTTGATCTCTCCGGATACGAGACGTTCCAGTTCCTCATCGGTTCGTGAAGGGATCAATGCTGCTATCAAATATGCGTCTTTCGGGCATTTGGCGCTGTCTTCTATTCTTGTGTCTGTCTTTATGCTCCCTGAGATATATCACTCTATCGCCATTACCGCCGGAGTCGGCATGGCGTTTTTCTCTCTGATCAATCTCAGCCTGGTCCGTCAGAGAAGAAATCTGCTGGCGTATGACAAGGCCTTTCTTCATGTGCTGTATATCAAGGTCATTGTCCTTGCATTGTCAATGAACCCTTTCTTTCTCTGGAACTATTCTTTTGTTGCTCCTTTGTCTTCGCTGCTTGTCATAGCAGCCGGTTACGGGGTGCTTTTTAAAGGGGAACTTTTCATCTTCAGGGTCAGGGCCTCCGCGGATATGTTATGGAAGGCGCTGCTCCTCATCAGCCTTATTATCTACGGCGTTATTCTTGTTTATCTTGACCGCTACTCTCCACAGGATGCGTTCGCGTTTTATATCAGGATATTCCTGGTATCGGCATTCATTATTATTTCAGGGACGCTGTTTTACAGCCGTGAGGCAAGGCTTAAGGTCAAGTTCTTTATCTTACGCCATTTATATGTCAGCAGATATAACCTCCTTGAGCTGCTGACCCGAATATTCTCACTGTACCAGAAGAGCAATGAAAGCATGAACTTCTTTATTAAAGAGGTGATGAATTATTTCTTTGAGAATTATCCGTTTTCCTGCATAACGTTCATGTTTTCAGCTAAAGATAATAAGATTGAAGAAAAGATAGGCGAGCAGGGAGAGGGAAGCTTTCCTCTCAGGTTTAGAGATGAAACGAGTACCGCTAAGATCGAGATCGTTTTTTACAGCAAAGTGATCTTTGATGAAGACGACAGGATGAATCTCAGGCTTATTGCTGAACTTCTATTCCGGATGACATATGACATGTACCTTACCCGCAGCAAAGTCTTCAGGGAGAAACTGGAGATAGCCGAGAGGCTTAAGCTCTTTCTCATCCATGACCTGAAGAACATATGCCATACGCTTAATATGCTTGAGAAGAACATATCAAGGGTGCAGCCCTCGGAGGCCGAAGAGTTTCTTAATGATTTTCGCCTTACAGTGCCCCATCTGGTCAAAAGGGCTGAGAAGATACTAAATACCATCGGTATATTGAGAGAGGGGAATAATCCCACTATATTTTCATTGAAGGATGTAATCGATGAGATACTCAAGCTCTTTCATAAGAAGCAGATCTTTATAACAAATTTTGACGGTGATGACAGGATATATGCCGACAGGGCGGCAGTAATGGTCGCTCTTGAGAATATCCTGCGGAACGCGCATGATAAATCTTTTGAAGACGCCCGGCTTGAGATAAGCATACATGGCAGCAGGGTTGATGAGAATTATGTCCTCACAATATGTGATGACGGCATTCCCATGCCGGAAGAGGTTGCCGGAAGGATATTTGAACCCTTCTTTACGACCAAGAAAGGCGGCATAGGGGTGGGGCTTTATCAGACAAAGGAATTTATTGTATCACAGCACGGAACTGTGGAAGTGCAAAACTCGCCGTCAGGCGTATGTTTTATTATCAAACTTCCTGTGGGACAGCATGATCTTTTTCATTCAGATGTAAATAATTTAGACAGTTGACCTGAGCCGGTACATCGTATATCATCTTCTTAACCCTATATTTATATAATAATTCGAAGTAGTTTCAGCTATTCCACAGTTAAGGTTATTTCTAATGATATGTGACAGCAGGAACAGGAAAAAATCAGGGGTTAGCATAATATTTATTGTTATTTCGATCACAGCGGTATGTCTTGCCATTTTTGCCTTCTTTGCCGGCGGCAAGTTAATGGCTGACATGCATGCAAAGAATGTTGTTCAATGGTGCAGGAAGTGGGAGTCAGCCGAGCTGACCTACTATTTTAAACGTGATAAACTTGCCGGTGATAAAAACGGCAACGGCATTATTGCTGATGAAGGCGGCCCGGGGTCGCCTGTAATGGAGCTTGTCGGATCCAAAGTTATCTCTGAATCCATGAAGAAGATCGAGGAAGGTGATTCCATATTTTATATAAATATAGGATTCAATACCGTTAAAAACAGGAAGAGAAATGTATTTGTCATATGCCCTTCTGCAAAATGTGACAGGACGCTTAACAAGGACGAGGCTGCAATGATGGTGAAGATAGACAAGCTGATGGATGGCGAGGCTATCGCTTCAGAGGGGAATTTAAAGGGAGCTACAGGTGTTACCCTGGTTTCAGAGGGGGATACAGTGACTGATGTCAGGGAGGCGGCGGCATCAGCAGACTGGAACGGATCATCATTAATAGGAGCTGTTTATTATTTTGAGGATTCCGGCAAGTGATATTTCCATAGCAATAACCCTATGTTTTATTTGTATAAATTTTTTGTTTAATTCTTAGACAGTTGACGGATTGAACAATCCATTATATATACTAATGTACTGCGGCATTATCTTAAGCATAAGGAAAATAAAATGTTATCTATTTTTAAACTGAATAAGAAACAGGGCTTTTCTTTAGTTGAGCTTTCAATTGTCCTGGTCATAATAGGCCTGCTTATCGCCGCGCTTGTCAAGGGCAAGGCTGTGCTCGAGAATGCGAGGATCAAAAGGGTCATAGGAGATGTCGAGACCATCGTTTCCGCCTATAATACATACTATGACCTCTACAGCGCTTATCCCGGAGATGACCGGTTCGCAAGCGGAAGATGGCCTACTCTTGTTGTGAGTGGTGATGCAGACGCTTTGATCGAGGGCGCAAATTGTAACATTGGCCCGGCAGACGGGCAGGAGTGCAATGAGGCGTGGCAGGAATTAAGGGCGGCGCTTATGGTGCAGGGAGACCCGCTTGCTACAGGTGCGTCTGTTCTGCCTACGCATACTCTTGGCGGTATAATATGGATATGGAATAGTTCGAGTGACGGAGCCGGTATGGCTGAATTCGGCATAAGCGGGAACAGGAATTACATAGGTGTTACAAATTTAAGGAGCGAGGTCGCTGAAGTAATAGATAACAAATTTGATGATGGTGTCTTTGATTCAGGTAGCGTGCGCGGCAGCGCTGATTACAGTATAGATCCCGAAGCTGTTGTGGAGATATATTACGCGTTATAGGCTTATGGGACAGCTTATTCTGTTTTAGAGTTAGACATGTTGAAATCTTAGTCAGTTGACAGGACAGCGGTTTTTTTATAAAGTTTAGTCAGGTCAGGAGTTAAAATTTTTTTAAAAGGAGGGATCAAGGGGCTTACCGGTTTTATTTGACTTACAAACTTTAACAACCATGAAACCATAAAGGGCATGGAAAATCAAAAAGGAGGAGTAAAGAGCATGAAAACATTTCAGAAGATGAGAGAGCAAAAGGGCTTCACACTGATCGAACTTGCGATCGTCCTTGTCATCATCGGCATCATCATCGGCGCCGTTTTGAAGGGGCAGGATCTTATCGAATCAGCCCGTATCAAGAAGTTTGACAACAGCCTCAGGGAGTGGGAGACCGCTGTATGGACCTATGTTGACAGAAAAGGGACCTTCCCCGGCGACACTAACTCAAACGGCATCATAGGCGACACTGCGGCGTCAGATTATTCTGCAGGAGAGGATATTGTTAATGCCAACTTCATCAATAGTCCTGATACTAATCCTTTGACCGTAGGCAGTTTACAGTTCTATGTATTTTTTGGTAATGACGATGACACAGTGGACAAGAATGTTATGGTCATATGCGCAAATGTTGATTGCGATCAGACTTTTGATGATTCTTACGTCAAATATGCCGAGTCTTTTGACACGGTAATTGACGGTTCTGTTGGTGTTGGAGGTACTGTAGCGTGTAGCGATGGCGCAATAGCTGTAACCGCAAGTAACAGCGGCGATGCCGATGAAGGGTTTATAGATGCGGCAATAACACCGGCAGCCTGTTCTACCTCTTCTGAGGCTATGGTGTATTATTTTGACAGAGGCAACAACTGATAGCAGGATTGATAACAAAGTAACATTAGATGTTAGTTTATTAATGGGGGCTAAGGCCCCCATTAATTTTTTATTTTAACTGCTTGACTTTATATCATTTAATGCTATAATTATTTTATTCAATATTATTTGTTAATAGGGCGGTAAATAATGAAACTCAGGGAAGAAAGAGGTTTTACACTTATTGAACTTGCTCTTATTCTTATCATAATCGGCATAATTATCAGCCTTGTGCTAAAAGGGCAGGATGTAATTGAGTCTTCCCGCATGAAGAAGTTTGAGACAGATGTAAGGCACTGGAGGACATCAGCCTGGCTTTTTTTAGAGAGAAAGGGTGCTTTCCCAGGTGATGGGGATAGCAATGGCATCATAGGTGATGAGGCAACGGCAGTACTCGTACCAGGGTCAACTGTCATACTGAATGCTAATCTAATAAATCCGCCAAAGGCGAACCCGGTTAGTGCCGGCAGTTTGAATTTCTGGCTCTACTGGGGAACTAATGACGCTTCTGGAACCTTAGGGCGCAAGAGAAATGTCATGGTTATCTGCGCTAACAATGATTGCACCCAGCCTTTTGAAGGGGATGACTCTGGCGGTAATATGAAGTATGTTGAGTTCCTTGATACGGTTATTGACGGTGCGAGAGACGGCACAGTTGGCCTTATAAGGGCGGTATCTACTTCTCCGTTACTGGAAGGTTCAGGTGATGACAGGACTGTCAGGGAAGTTTCTGAGGCTGGTACAGCATGGACCTCAGGTTCGACAGTGGCATTAGTCTATTATATAGACAAGAATTTGTAATAATTAATCAATACGTCAGGTTTAAATATACTGTTTTAAGGGGCGATGGATCGCCCCTATTTTTTTGATATTTTAATATGGACAAGAAATGAAAGACCAAAAGGGATTCGGCCTGGCCGAGATCGCGATTATCATTACGATCGTAGTTATACTCTCATTTTCATTACTTAAGGGATGTGAGATGATAGAAGACGCCAAGCTTAAGAAGTTTGAGAAGAGCGTTCTTAAATGGAAAGAGAGCGCAAAAGATTATTACAATATTAAAGGCCATCTTCCGGGTGATACAAATTCTAATCTTATAATAGGGGATGAAGGATTTCCGTCACCGGGAACTACTCTGATACAGAAGGCGGATTTTATCAACAACCCGCCGTCAAACCCCATGGCGGTTGGCAGCCTGAGTTTTTGGGTCTATTACGGCAATGACGGCAATACAGTCAGGCCGAGAAATGTCCTTGTCATATGCTCTGATAATGCCTGTATGAAAACTTTTGCCAGCAATGAGCTGAAATATGTTCAATCGTTTGATACAGTGATCGACGGCGAAGCAGACGGCAAAGCAGGTGAGGTAAAGGCCTTGTCTGCGGTCACAGTCTATGGTTCAGGAGATAACAGGGTTGTCACTCATCTGGATACTGCTAATGCAGTTGAGTGGGGTTCAAACAACGGCGTAGCGCTCGTATACTATTTAAAGGGGCGTTTAAAATAGTGAAAGTCTTTTTCCGGTATGAATAAAGACACCTTTAAAAATCTCTGCCTCGTCGTATTATATCTTCTTTTCCTGGCCATTATACATATTAATATCAGGAACCTCGGCGGTTCTGTTGTTAATCCGGTTGCTTACATGGTATGGATGGCGGTTTCAGCTGTTGTCCTTCTTGCTTTGATGCAGGCCTTTCTTCAGGATGTCGGCATTCTTGTCATTCCTAAAATAACGGCCTATATTCTGCTCTTCGCAGCTCTCTTTCTTTTGCCGGCCATATTCAATCCGATAACTGACGCGCACTCCTTTATCTTTAAGAACCTGGGACTGGCAGGCGGCATTATATTTTTTATCTCCCTGCATCAGTTTAATTTCTCTGATGAGCAGAAGGAAAAACTTTTATATGTGATATTTTTGTCGGCTGTTATTGAGGCAGGCATCGGACTTGCGCAGTATCTTGCTCCGTGGGCAAGGATACCGATGCTGGCATTCTCTACAACAGGTGATGTTTTTGGTAATTTTCAGCACCAGAATGTGCTTGCCTCTTTTCTTGCCACCTCAATCGTTATCTCTCTCTATGCGCTGACAGCGCCTTTATTCCGCAGAGCTGACAGATGGGGTAAGGCGGGATTTTTTATTGCCGTTACAGTCATTTCCTTTATCCTGTTTATCACAGGGTCAAGGGCAGGGCTCATAGGATTGTTTCTGGGTTGCGTAACGCTATTAATAACGAGGTACAGGCTTTTCAAGACAGCGCCTCTCTATCTTTTAATATGGACGCTTGCAGTGACTGCAGGGCTGGGACTTAACCTTTCTTCCGAGAAATATCTTTATCAAAAAGAGCGCGGCGTCTTCTCTGCCGCAAAGAAACTTCAGACCGCGTCAGAGAGCTTTATGGCTGAAAAAGCAGGCGACCCGAGAATACTGATGTACAGGGTATCACTTGAGATGATCAAAGACAGTCCTGTTTTCGGGCATGGGCCTGGCGGGTTCAAGAGCAAGTATGTATTTTTCAGGCGGCAGTTTACCGAAAATATGAGCAGCCGCCCGAGCCTGAATACATTTACATATTATCCGCACAGCGAAACACTCTTTATCCTCATAGAATCAGGTTTGGCAGGAGGCTTGGGACTGATAATAATATCTGCGGCCTTTCTGATGTATATATTCAGGCTTGGCATGGAGAGAGGCGGCTTGTATGCCTCTCTTTTATTGCCGTTAACTTTTCACTCTCAGGTCGAATTTCCGTTCTATCAATCTGCTGTTCATTGGGCGCTCTTTTTGTTTTTATGCTATCTTGTGTCTTCTCACTTCGTGCGTGAAGTGAATTTTAAGATTGAACGCCGGCTGCGGATCGCGTTGTTAACTGCATCTGTATGCGTATTCATGCTTACAAATATTTTTATGGCAAGGACGCTGAGCGCGAATATCAAACTGACTGAGTATTACAGGCTTTTGACTTCAGAGGGTGTGAGCCGCATGAAGCTTGCTGAACCTGCGCTGAATAATCTGTATCTTGGCCAGTCTGCCCAGAGGATGCTGATGGATTTCGGGCTTGGGATGGCGCTCGGTAAGGATGATAAAAAATTCCTGAATGAGTTTGTCCAATGGGCTGAGGAGGAGAGAACCCGCTTCCCGCATTTTATGCTTTACGAAGGCGAGGCAAGGGCTTTGTCCGCGCTTGAAAAAAAAGATGAGGCATTTAAACTCCTTGATGAGGGGCTGAGTCTTTATCCTGACAATGAAACATTACTAAATGCGAAGAAAGAATTGGAGTTAACGAGCGGGCTTTAATATGATAAAGAGGACATATTTTTTGATACTCGGGCTGCTCTTTCTGGTGGTTTTCCACATAACTATCAGGAACTTCGGTTCCCCGCTTGTCCTTCCTGTGGCTTATTTTATCTGGATAACGATATCAGGGCTTGTGCTTCTCTCAGTGATACAGATATTCAATGAATGGAAGATAACATTTCCGCGCGCTTCCATATATATTCTTATTTTTCTGCTATTAGTGCTTCAGTCTGCCTTGTTCAACCCTATCATAGACAGCCATGCATTCATATTTGAGACGGCCGGGTTCATTGGCGGGATAATATTCTTCATATCCCTGCATCAGTTTGAACTTACGGATGATGATAAGGAGAGACTGTTTTATGTGATATTTATCTCCGGCATGATAGAGGCGCTGATAAGCCTGTTTCAATACTTTAACCCAAACACAGGCATCTTTTTGATAGTTATCCCTGCTGCAAAGAAGATCTATGGCAATTTCCAGCATCAGAACCTTTTAGCCTCGTATCTTGCGACATCCGTTGTGATATCGTTCTATCTCATAACCGGGGAGATTTTCAAGGGATTTAACAGATGGCTTAAGGCTATGTTTTATCTTGTTGTTCTGCTCATGTGCTTCATCATCTTCCTCACAGGCTCAAGGGCAGGAGTGATAGAGGCAGGGGCCGGAGTGATTATACTCCTGGCAGCGAGGTATGGGCGTTACAGGGAGAGGTTGCTCTACCCTGCCGTATGGATGCTGATGATAGTATTTGGAATATCCGGAAGTGTGGCTGCTGAGAAGTATTACTACAAAAGGGATTCCGCGCTCAGCTCTGTAGGGCATAAGATCGGCATGACGATGGAGAGCGTGGCAGGTGATGAGGTCACGGACGCAAGAGTGCCGATGTATCTTACCGCTGTAAACATGATTGAAGATAAGCCGCTAACAGGACACGGGCCTGGCAGCTTCGGCAGCAAGTTCATGCACTACCGAAGCAGGCTTGCCAAAGAGCATCCTGAATATCCTTATGAAGTTGCATTTATATCACATCCGCACAACGAGTTTTTATACAGGACTGCTGAGTCCGGCCTGCTGGGCGGTGCGGGGCTGCTGGGTGTCGGGGTTGCGTTTATGGTATGCCTTATCAAACTCGGCAGAGAACGGGGCGGAACTTATGCGGCTTTTTTATTTCCGATGGCATTTGATACTCAGGTGAGTTATTCCCTTTACCAGTCCATGCCGCATTGGGCGCTCTTTCTGTTTCTGCTTTACCTGCCGTCATCGTACTTCATAAAAGAAGTTAAAATAAGACCTGCCGGACTCCTGAAGACGGGCGCATTGACTGCCGCTGCTACGCTATTTGTGGTCATAACCTACCTCTCAATAACAACTCTCAATGCGCAGATAGCTATGAAAAAATATCAGGATCATCTTTTAAAGGAAAATATCATAAGACCCGAGCTCTTAATACCGTCTCTCAATAATCTCTATCTCAGACAGATAGGCATAAGGCTTTTGATGGATGCAAAGCTGAGGGCAGGGCTCATGCGGGGCGACAAAAAGATGCTTGAGGAGTTTGTCGAGTTTTCCAGAGAAGAGCGGAAGGTATATCCGCGTAGCGTGCTGTATTTGAGGGAGGCGAGGGCGCTCTTTGACCTCGGCAGAAGAAAAGAGGCATACAGACTTCTTGAGGAAGGACTGAGTCTTTATCCGGGCAGAGCTGATCTGACAGATACAAAAAAGGAGTTTCTTATTGAAGAGACAGAAGAGGTTATGCGCAGCAGGATGAACTAATGTTACAGCCACCCTCCTTATCCAGCCGTTACCTATTTGTTTTTATATCCATAATATACTTATTTTTAATGCATATCCCGATTCCGGGGATAGGCGGTATAACTGCCACCCCGCAGGAGTATCTTATCTGGGTCGTGATACTGACAATTATTCTTTTTTCTCTCTTCAGGGCCATAAAAGATAATGCGTTTGTCACACCGTCATATCTCAGGTATTTTCTTGTTTATCTGGTACTTATTTTATCAACAGCAATATTTAATCCGATAATGAATACCGGCATCTTTGTAATAAATGTACTGCGGCTATTAGCTGCTTTTATAATCTGGCTCAGCCTGCATCAGTTCAGGCTCGGGGAGAAAGAGAAGGAAGATATTTTATTGCTAATACTTGTTTCCGCTGTTATCGAATCATTGATGGTGATTATCCAGCCTTATGCATTTACAGAATACATACCGCCTGTCGGCGGGGCGTTTGCGCAGAAGAACCTCTTTGCCTCATGGACAGCAACAGGAATTGCCATCAGCTTGTATTTTATAACAACTAAACGGTTCAGCGGATATGAAGATATAAAGAAGGCGCTGATTTTCTCTTCCGCGGCATTGATGTCTGCCGGCCTTATTCTCGCAAGCTCACGCGCCGGGCTTCTCGGAGCATCTCTTGCCATCATGATACTACTCACAACAAATTGGAGAAGATACTCAGCTATAAGAAAACATCTTGCAATATGGTTTCTGGTCTTTGCTCTTGGGATCGGGGGAGGGTTTTATCTTTCGGCCTCGTCGTCTCATAGCCTGAAGAAAGAGGCTGAGCAAGGGGTAAGGTGGCTTGCAGATACAGGGCAGAGGTCATATGCGGAGCGGCTTCTGATGTACAGGACTTCGTATGAGATGTTTAAGCAGAGGCCGATATCCGGTCAGGGTTTCTCAAATTTCGGAAGTCTCTACATGTACCACCAGGCAGAAGCTGCGAAGGAGAATGCCGGAGACAAGGCGCTCATTCATGATTATATATCCCATCCGCACAATGAGTTTATTTATATATTGGCGGAGTGCGGGATTGTCGGGATATCGGCACTTATCATTGCGCTTTTCGGTATCTGGAGGATACTCAGAAGGACAGGTGCAGGGCAGGCAGGGATATATGCCGCGCTGCTCATGCCGTTGATTGTGCATATGATGGTTGAGTATCCGCTTAAGTTATCGACTGTACATTATCTTCTGTTTATTATCCTTTTATATATGGTTACATCCAATGAGACAAAGGTTAGGGAGTTGAAGGCAGGCAAGGGCGCAGCAGCGGCTGTCATGGCAATTGCCGGAGCGCTATATCTCGGAACAACAGCATATACATTCAGGACATTCGAGGATTATATGAACCTTGTTGCCTTCAATATCAAGTTCAATGAAGAAAAGGGAAGAATTTCTGAAGAGCACATAAAGCCTGCGATGGAGAATAGATATCTTCGGGAGACTGCTGTGCCAGATTACATGTATAAAAAGGCGATCGCCGCAGCTTCTGATCCTGAGATGAACAAAGGCTTTATAGATAAATTTCTGACATGGAATGAGGCTGAGAAGCTGAGAAGGCCTGTGATGAGATCGTTTTATACAGAAGGCCTGCTCTTCTATTATATTGGAAGCCGTGACACAGACAAGCCCCTTTTTTATTTGAATAAGGCTTTGAGTGCTATTAGACAAGGGCTGTATCTTTATCCTAATGACAGATACCTGACCACATTAAAAGAGAGGTCATCACCCAAATATGTGACCGGGAGCATGGGCTTGGAGCCACATCCCCGGTAGCAGCACTCGGGGATGGAAGAAACAGGATGTTCTAAGGTTTTTAGTCTCTCTAAATCAGTAACCTGCCCTATTTGTTTTACTCTGTCATTTTTTCTATAATTAAATATAATAGCTTCTCATCTTGAAATGGTATTAACACACTGAAAAATAATAAAAATCAGGAATATCATTTTTGCCTTCCAATACATTTGCAACACATAATTTTATGTAGTATCCTCTAATTAAGATTAGAATTAATAATATAATCAGTTATGGCCAATATGAAGAATAAGGGTTTCAGCCTGGTTGAATTATCAATAGCCATCGTTATTGTCGGCATCCTGATTGCTATGGGCATGAAGATGCTGGTTCCGCTGGTTGAGAGGACAAAGCGGTCTGCGACAAGAGAGACGGTAGATGCGGCTGTAGAGGCTGTTATAGGTTTTGCCGAGACGAATGGCCGGCTTCCCTCTGATTTAGAGTTCCCCGGCTTAGTGAGAAATTCCAAGGATGTATGGGGCAACGACCTTATTTATCTTCATGATGTTAACCTCGAAGTTGCCGACAGTGTCTGCGCGAGAAACACGACAGATATTTCTTTGAGAACATGCGGGGATTCGGGGTGCAGTTCATATGAAACTACAAGTGATATCGCATTTCTCGTGCTGAGCGCCGGGTCAAATCAGAATGTCCAGACAGATACGGCAACGGTTCCTGTCAAGGTCTATACTTTGGGACTGTCAGGTATTGATGACTATGCTTCAGGGCTTAACAGGGCTGAGGCTTATGATGATATTGTAGAGAGGGTGGTTTTATCCGAGCTTAGGGTAAAGGCGGGCTGCTTAGGAAGCCTGCTTAATATCCTGACACTTGAGATACCTTCCGGTTTCGTGCTTTCAAATTACATGACAAATATTTTTGCCAGCGGCGGGGTGCCTTGGGCTGATGATAATGCATCACCGGGTGATGATGATGGCTCAGTAAATCCCCCCCCTGATTACAGATGGTGCGTTACAGGAACACTTCCTATTGGCTTAAGTTATGTATGCAACGGCTCCCTCGCTGTATCTGTATCCTGCGCCTGGGATGCTGATACAGATACAGAGACAGGAACATGGCAGCAGTGCACCAGCCTTGAGATCTCATCAGGAACAGATGGGCCCACAGAGGACGGGGCATTCAACCTTCCTGTATTTGTAAGGGATAATGCTGACAACACGGCGCAGAGGACATTCGGCTTGAGCATAAGCCAGGTAGTCGGGCTGCACATCTGTCAAGACTACAGGGTATGGAATAATGACTCGACATCAAGGTATTTTGTTAATGGAGGCGGCTGTTATCAGATTGCAACCGGCGGCGAGATAACAACCGTTAGTACCGGCGGACTGCTTCAAAATGGTGAAGTCATTGTGCGGCATACCGGCGGCGGATGCGGGGGTTCTGATACTGCGATAAATTATAATCAGGCGATCTTTGCCGATAATAACTCTGATTGCTGTATCAACCATGACCAGTCTGACAAGACCTGTCCCTGATCTGTCAGACGGCTGATATTGAGATTTAAAGACTTTAATATGCGATGTCATTTTTCAGGAGGTGTATTATGTTAAAAGACAGGAGAGGCTTTAACATAGTGGAGATGGCGCTGGTTCTTGTTGTAGTGGGCGTGCTCATTGCTGTTGGTATTGCGATGCTGATACCTTTGACAAACAGGGTGAAGCATAAGTCGACAGAGAAGATAATAGCAGACGCCGCAGAGGCGGTCATAGGTTTTGCGGATATAAATCACCGGCTGCCGACCGCTGACGAGTTCAATGATGTCTCGGGCAATTTAACTGATACATGGGGGAATCCCCTTGTTTATATCCCGGATCTGAACCTTGTAATTGAAAATAGTATCTGTCTGAGAAACGTGTCAGATACAACAGTGAATGTATGCGGGGATTCTTCATGCGCATCTCCCATAGCTAATGCGGATAATTCAGCATTTCTTATCCTTAGTCCCGGCCCGAATCTTAATATTCAGACAGATATATATGGCAGCTCTAACAGTAATGGGAACTCAAACTCTAACGGCAACTCTAATGAGAATGAGAATATGAACGGCAACTCAAATACTAATGATAATGATAACTCAAACTCCAATGGCAATGGCAATGAGAACGGCAACTCTAATGAGAATGAAAATGATAACCTGAACTCCAATGGCAATGGCAATGAGAACGGCAACTCTAATGAGAATGAAAACTCAAACTCTAATAGCAATGGCAATGAAAATAGCAGCACTGACGCCCTTATAAATGTATATACCGAGGGATTAGCCGGGATAGATGATTACGCCGATGAACTGGACAGGCCGGAAGCATATGATGATATCGTCAAGTGGGTAGTGCTTCCTGAGCTAAGGCTCAGGGCAGGATGTGAGGGGAGCCTGTTGAGGATACTTGAAAATCCGCTTCCTTCAGGGCTTATATCTCAGGCATATGATACTGATATCTTTGCCACAGGCGGAGTGCCCTGGGCTGACGGGGCGGATGCTGATACTGCAGATGATTACAGATGGTGCGTGACCTCAAGCCTGCCTGACGGCTTAAGCTACAGCTGCAACGGCGCTCTTGTTTCCTCTGCATCATGCGGCTGGAATGCCGAAACCGCTACAGAGACCGGGACATGGCAGCAGTGCACCAGCCTTACGATATCAGGTTCACCCGCAACAAGCGGTTCTTTCAGCCTGCCGGTATATGTGAGGGATAATGGCGACAATACTGACATGAGGTCATTTGCCTTTACAATAAGCCAGATCTCAGGGTTGCATATCTGTCCTCAATACAGGGTATGGAATACTGACCCCGGCACTGATACGGATTATCTTATAAGGGCTGGCAGTGAGCCCGGCGATCCCATTCCTTCAGGAGGTGAATGTGATAATGTTCCACTTGATAATGAGATAACCGCTGATCTCAAAACCCTTATACGGGGAGAGGTGCTGGAGCAGCATTCTACTGCAAACGGTTCCTGTGGGGGCATGGAGGCTCGTTTGACCTATAACCAGGCGATAGCATTGGATACAAACGGTGACTGCTGCCTTGATTTTGATAATAATGTTGTTATTGAAAAGATCTGCCCGTGATCTTTGTGTTAACGGCATATAAAGGACAAGAGTTTTAAGAGGTATTTCATGAGTTTTATAAAGGATACAAAAGGGATTGCTCTTATTCAACTGGTTCTATTAGTTATATTGATAGGCGTGCTCGTGGCTTATGGCATCAGGCAGTTAGGGCCGGAGGTCGCAAAGGAAAAGCGGCTCAATACGAAGAATAAAATAGACGCGGCTGTTCAGGCTGTCGTAGGTTTTGCAGCAGCAAATGACCACCTTCCAACCATTGCTCAGTTTCCCGGGGTGGTAAGGGATCCGCAGGATGTATGGGGGAATGACCTTGTCTACCGTCCTGATGACAATCTTGACAATGATGACAGCACTATCTGCGGAAGAAGCACGACCGATACTGTTGTCAATGAATGCGGGGAAGACGGGACATGTGTTTCCTATAAAGGAAATGCAGATGTTGCATTTTTAATATTCAGCATCGGGGAGAACCTGAACAGACAGACACGCGTTAATGTGGTTGGAGCAAGCGCGACCGTCCAGACATATGAGTATGGATTAGCGGGAATCGATGATGATACCGGAGGCATTAACAGGCCGGAGCCATATAAGGATATCGTTGTCTGGATGGGACTTAATGAATTAAAGATAAAGGCGGGCTGCCTCGCCGATCAGTTCAAGATAGTCAATAGCTCTCTGCCTTCAGGAACTATTAACCTTCCATATATTATAAATTTATATGCCCAGGGAGGGGTTTCCCTGACAGACGGGGGCGATTCAGAAACCGAACCTGATTATGAGTGGTGTGTGACAAGAGACCTTCCAAACGGCCTGAATTATCTGTGTAACGGCAGTCTCGCTGTTTCTGCCGACTGCCGCCTTTCAACCGCCACATGGAATCAGTGCACAAACCTTACAATCTCCGGGACACCGGATGTGGAGGGTGTTACCAATCTTCCCATATATGCAAGGGATGGTGACAGTAACATTACACAAAAGGTTTTTGGCCTGCTCATAAGGCCGACCCCCGGATTGCATGTATGTGAAGAAATCGATGGCTGGTACAGGGTATGGAATAATACAGGTAACAAACATGATTTTCAACTTACAGGAGAATCATGTTATGAGATTGCAGAAGGGGATGAAATAACTGTTGACGGCAGTTCCAGGACGCTTAGCCGGAACGAAGTAATAAATCAATACGCCACATCAAACGGGGCATGCAATAATCTGGCGAATATCGCAAGCTTTAATCAGGCGGTTCTCGCTGATATCAATGCTGATTGCTGTATAAAATTTACTGACTATGACTCGCCTGATTATGTGATATTTGTAGACAGAACATGTCCAGGTGCAGCCGATGATAATGACCATGACGGATATACAACCGAAACTGACTGCAATGACAGTGACCCGGACATTAATCCGGGAGTTTCTGACATCGACTGTGACAATGTAGACGAGGACTGTGACGGCACTCCGGATGATGGTTATGTTGAAACCCCAACGAGCTGTGGAGTGGGCGTATGTGCTTCAACTGGACAGATGCAGTGCCAGAGCGGAAGCGTGGTGGATACCTGTTCAGTAGGGTCTCCTTCAGAATCACCTGAATCTTCATGCTCTGACGGCTTTGATAACGACTGCGACGGTTTAACTGATGGTGCAGACCCGAATTGCATTACAGATATCTGCGCGGCCGGCGGTATGACTGTATTAAATAGTACAGGCTCAAATAAGAAATATAAGATAAATCTCGAAACCAGTTGTAACACATGGACGAAGAACACCACAAATATTGTGGGATCGACAGCTACCTGGAAAATTTATTCAGGGAGTGGCAGCTGCTCTACTCTTCTCTGTACAAAAACATATTCAGATTTCAGGGCAGTCGATGTGAACAATAATTGCAATGCAAGGATCACCGGCTCATGTACGCTGGGTGATAATTAAATACTCCCCTTATCTCCTCTCCCATGACGGGAGGGGAGATATTTCGCAGTCTCTTGGAAAGAGCAGGTTCCACCTTTGACATGAACGGTCAATTTTGCTATTCTTGCATTATAATCAGCTTGAAAGATAAGGCGGGAGAAGACTGTGTTACTCTTTATTGCATTTTTCCTCATAGGTTACGGCTTTTATTTATTAACGCATATCCCTCCTGACGCTTCAGAAGAGATCATTGCCTTGATGGCGATGGCAGGGAAATTCGCCATTTTGATAGGGTGCGCAAAGGTGGCATTCTTTGCGTTGAGATACAAAACCCGTTCAACACATCTGACCCTGGTAGAGAGGATCAAGGCAAGGTTTACCAAAAATTTCGTTTCCAAGCGTGTAAAGCGGTGAGATTCTGCTAAAATATAGACATGCAACAGGCCACACAGGCCGGTTAATGTATTATTCCTTGAGGAACCATGCAGATAAGAGATAGAGAAAAAGGGTTCAGTCTGGTCGAGCTTGCTATCGTAATGATAATAATCGGGCTGCTCTTCGCATTAGGGCTTAAGATGCTGGGGCCCTTGGTGAACAGGCTGAAGCATACCGATACCAAAGAGACCATTAATGCCGCTTATGAAGCGGTAATAGGCTATGCCGCAACACATGATAAATTGCCTACAGTTGATGAATTCAAATCTATAGCTACGACTTCCAAGGATGTATGGGGAAACGATATTATATACAGGCCTGCTGATGAGCTTACAGTAGATGGTACTGTTTGTGCGAGAAGCACAACCAATTTATATGTTTGTGATAAAGATGCGGGATGCGACACAGGTACGGATATAGATAATGTTGCCTTTTTTATTCTAAGCCGAGGAGCTAACTTAAATATCCAGACAGATGTTTTTGATGTTGTTGATACTTCGGCTACATCGGCTACAATTCAAACGTATTCACGTGAGTATAATAATACTGATAATTCAGGTATTGACGATTTTTCCGGTTCCGCTGAGTGGCCTGACCCTGTCGGTACAAGATCCGAGCAATATAAAGATATTGTCAAGTGGATCACACTTTCTGACCTGAGGACAAAGGCAGGCTGTTTGGGCGCCGAGCTTAAGATCAGCACTACTTCACTTAATGCGTGTGATAATAACTTGCCATACAGTTCAACTGTCTTTGCCGACGGCGGGATACAGTTTGCAGACAGTGCAGATGCCGGCACTGCCCCTGAATATAAATGGTGCAGGGAGCAGAGCGGTGATTCAGGCCTCATATTTACCCCTGATCCTTTGAGTGTTAATTGTGCAAGTGAAAGTGAGGCTTTCTATTCCCAGTCTGACAGCATTGTCATATCAGGACGGCCTAATAGCGCGCCTGACTCTTATAAACTCACATTCTATGTAAGGGATAATAACGATCCTGTATTAAATGGCCGTGATAAGATTGTAAATAAATCATTTGTGCTCTCAATCGCTCCGGACTGTACCTCTCAGGATGTTGTAAATGCGACTGGAAGTAACTCCAGATTTAAGATTGACAGCGGTTCCTGTATATCATGGCCGGATAGTGATATTATGAATATCAGCTACGGGCAAACTGCCCAAATATATGGCGAATCCGGTTGCAGTGGAACGCCATGTGATATAACATATAATGATATTTCCGCTATAGATACTAATGGTGACGGTATTACTGATATGGCTGCCTGGACTGCCGGCGCCCCCCCCACCTGTACCTTTGTAGAGCATTGATGTTTTGTTGTTTTCGGTATTGCCTGCCCTGTAATAAAAAGTAAAATAATCCCGGATGTCTAATTCTTAGACAATTGCACCCTTCCTATTAATCAGTTATTATGAAGTTGTAAATAGGGTTATTTCACCCATGAATATAAGGGATAATACTGAGATATTTGATCTGAGATAAACAAAAAGCCCATTGGTTTATAAAAGAAACATATATTTTAAAGCAGGTTAGATTATTTTGCTGAAACATATTTCAAAATAAGCAAATTGCTTTATTTGGTATGGGATTTGCATATCTGTTAATAACATAGTTGTTACATCAATAACAAATGACATTTGATAAGGTAAATAGGAGGTTATTATGGATACTTTAAAAAAAGAGAAAGGATTTTCACTTGTTGAACTGGCAATAGTCTTTGTCGTTATGGGTGTGCTTCTGGCTGTCGGTATAAAGATGCTGGCTCCGATGCTCGGCAGGGCAAAACTGAATGAGACCGATAAGATAGTTCAGGCAGCAGTGGACTCGATAGTAGGCCACGTTGCGATAGAGCATGAGTTTCCTGATGACTTCAAAACAGTTGTGACAACTTCTGAAGATATCTGGGGGAATGATCTTATCTTCCGTGCCGCTAATATGAATCCAATTGATATCTGCAACCAGAGTACAACTGATATGTCAGCAACAAACTGTTTCAATCCTGACTGTTCTAATAACGTCATAATTCCAAATGTTGCCCTTGTTGTATTCAGTAAAGGTGAGGACTTAAATAAGCAGACTGATGAGGCGGATGTCAAGGTTTATCCTAAGGGCACGGTTATTGGGACTCCCCCTAATACTGAGATTTATGATGACGTTGTCAAATGGGTATCTCTCAATGAACTCAGGGTAAGGGCGGGCTGTTCCGGCGCTCCTCTTAAGATACTTAATAATGAGCTTCCGTTGTGCGGGCAGAACATCTCAGGCGATTCCACTTATAAGGCAACCATATATGCAGACGGCGGGGTAGGAAGTTATAAATGGTGCAGGCAGGAAAGCTCCTCTACAGGTTTATTATTTACTCCTAATTTTTCTTCATCAGATTGCACGTCTGAGCCTGTGGATAACTGGATGGAGGCTAATAGCCTTACGATCGATGCAACGCCTGTTATTGTGCAGGGCTCTTTTAATATTACATTTTTTGTCCGTGACGATGAAGGCAATGTGGCATCCAAATCATTAGTCACAACACTTGATCCTAAATGTTCACCAACGGTTATTATTGCTGAGACAGCTGAAAATCTTGAGGAAGCTGAGGGTACGCCTGATGTATATGTCTGCCACCAGACATGCACGACTTCATGTGAAACTGTAGCTCACACATGCCCGTCTGATAACTCTAATAGCAACGGCAACGGCAATATGAATGGCAACTCTTCTGGCTGGGATAGCAATTCCAACTCTAACTCTAACGCCAATGGCAACGGTAATGAAAATGGCAACTCTAACTTAAATGCCAATGACAACGGCGCCTGGGGTTATGACGGCTGTGTAGAGTGGACTGAAGAAGTGTGTGCTGCCCCTGTTTGTACTTCAGGTGATCTGCAGATTGATGTAGCTGATCTTGCGGAACATATGGGACATGGCGATACACTCGGCGCATGTGATTCAGGTATTGTAGATATTGACGGCGATAGTGACAACGACAATTATAGCGATAAAGATGAATACGACTGTGGCAGCGATAAAGACAATTCAAACAGTGCACCGCCTGATAGCGACAAAGACGGATGGTGTGACGGCAAAGACGCATATGACAATGACAACAGCCGTCATTAAGATCGTCTGAGGCCTGCCGGTCTCATAGTATCTGATCAATTTAACAACCCCGCTCAGTTTTGAGCGGGGTTGTTTTTTAGCCAGTAAACTCTTATCATAAATTTCTATTTATGTCTAAAACCTCAAACAGGCCTGATATCCTTGTCATTGGAATAACGCTATTCCTCTCCGGCTTCTGCGGCATCTCCTACGAGGTTATCTACTCCCGTATGCTCGGGAATCTGATAGGCGACCATTTCATCGTCAACGCGTCGCTTCTGCTCACATTTCTCCTCGGCATCGGCATCGGGACAAAGCTGGCTCACAGGATATCACGCTTCCTTTGGGCGGTTGAGATCTGTATCGGTTTTTATGCCATAGGCTTTACTTTATTAACGCCGTATCTCGAGGCATTTCTTTATAATATTCTGCCTGCCGGTTCCATCGCTATGAGCATTCTGGCATCAAGTGTCCTTCTTGCGATCCCTGCCTGCCTCGTCGGTGTGAGCCTGCCTTTGTTCTCTGCATACCTGAAGCGCCTTCGCAAAGGAAATGTCTTTGCGACAACTTATATGATCTACAACTTTGGCGCGGCTATAACCGCCATAGTGATAGAGTTCTATCTCATCAGACATCTCGGCATAAGGAACACGGCATTCTTGATAGGAGAGTTCAATCTGCTCATAGGCCTTGCGCTCTTTCTGAGGCGCAGGCACATCGTCCCGGAGATTGTAAGCGTCAAAGAGGTGGTATATCCTCTGAGAGTGATCCTGCCACTGATAATCCTGAGCATAGCGAGCGCTGTGTTTCAGCTTCTGGGGCTTAAGATTGCGGAGTTTCTCTTCGGCCCGTTCAATGAGACCTTTGCAATGGTGCTTGGGGTGGTCTTGTTCGGCATCGCTTTCGGCACATTGCTCGGCCGGATGCTCGATATAAGTTTTGCATCGCTTCTTTTCTTCAATCTGCTGTATCTGACCTTGCTGATACCCGGCTTTTCTTATTTTGTGAAATTGTATGCCGATTATTTCAGCGTGTTCAACCCATTCTCTCCTCTTCTCTGGAAGGTAACGATACTCTTTCTGATAATGGGGCCAAGCGCGATATGTTTCGGCGCTGCAATTCCTTCACTTATGAAACAGGAGGAGAATGTTGCAAAGGAGTCGGGGCATCTGCTCTTTGTTTCGAGCCTTGCCAATGCCGCAGGGTATCTTTTGATGGTGCTCTTCATACACCCTAATTTTGAGTACGGGCAGATAATCGTTCTGATAATCTTTATGCTGTCAACCGCCTTTTTCATTATAAAATGGCAGGCTAAAAAGGCTGTGGCAATTGTTTGCGTGGCGGCTGTTGCAGGGGTCTTTCTGCTTCATGCCTTCTGGAATGAGGACATCCTGTATCTCGATTACCTCTCCTTCACCTCTAAAGACAGGTATGCAAAAGAGCTCAAGTCCTATGAAAGCGGGAAGAGGTTTAAGAAATATGATGAAACCTTTGCGATTAATAAAATAAACGGGCAGGAACTTTTCTTTATAAATGGTTTCACCAGTATCGCGCTCAATACTGCGGCTGAATATATAGTCGGGGTGCTCTCAAGCCTCCCGTCACCTTCAACCGAGAGCGCGATGGTGCTCGGCCTCGGAAGCGGGGCTACCGCAGGAACGGTCAGCCGGATATTCGACCATCTTGATGTGGTGGAGATAAGCCCTATCATAATTGAGAAGCAGATGCTGTTGAGCAAACATAATTTTGATATTGCTTCAAGGAAGAATGTCAATATTATAAGCGATGACGGGATAAGGTATACAAAGATCACTGACAGGAAATATGACCTTATACTTAATACAGTTACCTCTCCGCTCTACTTCAGCTCAAGCAAGCTCTACACAGTTGATTTTTTCCGGGATGTCAAGTCAAAGCTGAAAGATGGAGGGATATACACAACATGGCTTGATTCGAGGGTGGGTAATGACGGGACGGATATAATTCTGAAGAGCCTGCGCTCTGAGTTCAAGTACTGCTGGGTGGCGATAATGAGGCCGTCATATTTTCTGCTTCTCTGTTCGGATGAACCGCTGCAACTGCGTCAGGAGGATAATATCTCCTCAAATAAAGGGCTTAAGGATTTCTTCCTGCGAGAGCACAGTATTGATATAAAGACATTGAGGTATGCTTTTGTTTCTGCGAATGCCTTTGATCATATCTCTGCCGGTTCAAAGGTTCCCCTTAACTCGCTTGACCATCCTGAGCTTGAATTTGAGATATCAAGGCTGAAGCGCCGCGGCATTCAAAAATTTGTGGACAGCCTGATTAATAATTATTCTGCGGAGAAGGCCGAAAGGGATATCTTTACCGGATTGCCTATTGACTGGTATAGCCTGGTCACCTATTATTATCAGATCAACCGTGAATTTCCTTACAGCAAGAGTTTCTTTAAGATGGCAGAGAAACATGTTGAAGGGTTTAAGGATAAATTCCCGGAGCACTTTCTTTCAAGCTATCGCGCTGCGGCTTCCGAGTTTCCGTCATCAGACAGAAAAAACAGCCTGGGGAAATGGCTCATTAGTTATGATATGTACGCTGAGGCAGAGGCTGTGCTCAGAGAGATACTTAAAGATGACCCCGGCTACCATTATATAAGGTACAAAATTGCCAAAGCAGTTTACTGGCAGGAGAGGTACGATGAAGCCGAGCTGCTCTTCAATGAAGAACTTAAGACCCATCCGGATGCTGCTGACGCTATGTATTGGCTGGGCCTGACCTATTACAAGCAGAAAGCCTATGCTGACGCAGTCAAGTGGTTCAGAAAATGTCTTGAGAAAGACCCGCAGTTCGACAATGCCAATTACTATGCCGGGCTTGCGAGTATGGGAGTTGGAGAGATGGATGATGCGAAGGTTTTCTTTAAAAAAGAGCTGATAGTGGATCCTGAAGACAAGAAGCCTCTAAAATTTCTTTAGCCTGCTTCAAATTCCGGGAAGTGCTGTTATAATAACATTCATATTATGGAGACAAAAAACTGGTATACGAAGAGAGATTTTTTTAAAGAGGTGCCGTTTTTTATCAAGGCGTTATTCTTTTTTATCATTACATTCTATATCTTTTTTTATATCCAGTTCTCAGTCCCGTGGCTTGTAGGTTATGACGGCTTCTTTCACATCAAATACAGCGCTATCCTTGCAGAAAAAGGGTTTATAGATAAGCTTCCCTGGCTTCAATATACTATCCACAAAGACGCGTACAGGGATCATCATCTGCTGTTCCACTATCTTGTAGTCCCGTTCACATATGGGAACCCTATGATCGGAGGCAAGTATGCCACAGTGCTCTTTGCATCGTTCATGGGGCTTGCCCTGTATATCCTCTTAAATTCTGCCGGAGTACGGTTGCCCTCATTGTGGAGCTTTGCCGCTATCATGTCGTCACATCCCTTTCTCTTCAGGATGTCGCTATTGAGGGTACAGAGCCTGTCGCTTGCAGCCTTACTCCTGATATTCCTTTTCTGTATGAAGAGGCAATACCTGATGATATATATCAGCTCCGTAATCTTTGTCTGGCTTTATGACGCATTCCCTCTTCTCATCATCTTTTCGCTTGTTTTCATTCTTTCAGGGTGGCTTGTAGAGAAAAGGCCGGATATTAAGATATTCCATATGACGCTTCTGGGGATAGTGACAGGCCTTGTCGTAAACCCTTACTTTCCCGGCAATGTAACTTCAATTATCTATAATATCTCACGCACATTCCTTGAAAATCCTTCAGGAATACAGCTTGGAAGCGAATGGAAGCCTTATCAGACGTGGGATTTCGTCAGAAACTCGCTCCCTGTCTTTCTGGTATTCCCGCTGACTATCCTTTTCCTGCCTCTGGTAAAGAAAATTAAACGTGAGGAGTATGCTTCTGTCTGTCTCAGCCTGCTCTTTCTTTTTATGACTCTCAAGTCAAGGCGGTTTGTCGAATACTGGCCTGTCTTTGCATTTCTTTCCGCGTCTCTTGTGGTCGGGCGCAGGGTCTCATGGCAGTTTATTCTTGCAGGGTTTATTCTATTACTGCCTTTAATGAACTTTAATTTCAAAGAGGCTGTCAGCGAAAGCAGTACATCCACAAGCCCTGAGAGCTATTTAGGCTCGGCAAAGTGGCTCGAGAAGAACACCTCAGCGGGTGACATAGTATTTAATGCCGACTGGGATGACTTCCCGTTCCTCTTTTACTACAATGCTAAAAATTATTACATAGTGGGGCTGGATCCCATGTATCTCTATTCATATGACAAGGATAAATCAGCTCTCTACAGGAAGATAACAAAGGGGCAGAAGGATGAGACGGGTAAACTTATCATGGAGGAGTTTAACTCAAGGTATGTCTTTCTCGATAGAGACCATGATTCCTTATATGAAAGACTTTCAGAGGATCCCCTCGCAAAAAAGGTATTTGAGGACTCCGGTGGATATGTATTTAAGCTGTCTCCGGAAAAAGATGAGCCTCAAACTAAGCAGAAAAATTAGGTAGCAGGAAGAATTACTAATCTGAAAAATAGATCTGCCGTTTTTCTATGAACAAAGATAAAAAAAACGACTTTATTATTATTTCCTCTTTATTCCTGCTGGTGATCATTGTCAGGCTCCCGTCTTTCTTTTATTCAGTCTTTGACTGGGACGAAAGCACATTTATACTTATGGGGCAGAGCATCCTTGACGGCAATCTGCCGTATGTTGATGCATGGGTGATGAAACCACCCGGAGCATTCTATATTTACTCACTTTTCATCTATTTTTTTGGCAAGACTATTTTTGCGGTACGGCTGGGAGGAATACTCTTTATTTTTCTTGCTTCCGTACTCTTATATATGGCCGGGGAGGCGCTTTACAATAAGGCTTCAGGGGTTATTGCCGCGGTATTTCTTATAGTCTTTGTCAGCGCAAGAAAATGGGGATTGAGCACTATGATAGAGCACCTGATGCTTGTGCCTATCTCCCTTGTATTGTTTATCGTTTTAACCAGAAAACCTGATAATAAAATGGCCCTTGTGACCGGCCTGATACTTGGTACAGGGATACTGATGAGGCAGAATATGGCCTTTGACAGCGTGGCTGTTCTGGCAGTGTTTTTAACGGGCGTTACAATGCCGGGCACAGATATTTCAGGGCGTCTAAAAAGATGCGCCTTTCTTGTATCAGGAATCGCTATCCCCCTGTCTGCAATGGTCTTTTATTACGCTTTAAACGGGGAACTTCAGCTTTTTTTAAATACCAATATATCATCGGTAGTTGCGCATGTCAGCGAGAACGTATTGATATCCAGAAAGTTAAGATTGCTGTTTGTAAATATCAAGCATGAGTTTACAGGCGGCTATATGCTTTTCTGGATCTTTTTCGCGAACGCAATTTTGTTCCTGTTGTTTTCTCCGGGGAGCGGGGTTCTCAAGAGGCCTGCGGCTGCTATGCTGATAATCTTTTCTGCTCAGATATTTTCGATCTTTTATACCGGGACTAATTTTGGTTATCACTATCTTATTATGGTCATACCTGTAACAGCTTTAGTCTGCGGGATCTCCATACCCTTGTGGCTCTCAAGCGAAGCGGGAAAAAGAAAGGCAGTAAAATTTGCTGCTGTTTTTCTTATTGCATCCGGACTTGTCTTGCCATTGCATAAAGAAATTTACCCTCTTTACAGTGATGTTTTTTCAAAAGTCATGCTTCGTGAACCGTTACAGGATGATACCTGCTATGAGATCGCTGAATATCTCAAAAAAGAGTATGTCAAAGGTAAATATATTTATATGCTTAACAACTGTCATATAGTCTATTTTTTGACAGACAGTAAATACCCAACAAGGTATATTCATCCAACCGACATCATAAAATATGATTATATGCTGAAGGCGGTAGACGGCACTGAAGCCACGGATGAGAAAGAACTGCAGAAGATACTCTTGAAAAATCCGGAATTTATCGTCTATAAGGATGGTAGCTGGCCGACTCCGGATGACAGCTTCAGGGAGATGCTTTTTATTGAGCTGGAGAAACAATACAGGTTGGTAAAGGTGATCAGTGATGATCATTCTATTTACAAGAGGAAGCGTTCTTAATCGTTAAGGTTCTCACTTAGGGATTTTTTAAGTAATCATAAGAAGCAGTCATATGTCAGAAAACAGCCGCCTGATTTATTTATAACATATGGAATTTATTGATTAGCCTCTTGACATACTTCATTATTTAAGACATAATTTTTGTAATTAACACAATAACCTATATATATATTTAGTATCATATAGAGAAGTTATTTGTTTTGTCATTAAATATGAATTATAATTTTAATTAATTGCTGCGGATATTATTTATTAGTTCTTCTTTCTGAGGGGATTTATGGGAAAAAATGTGATAGTCAGCTTTGAGGGAGACATTGTCAAGGTTGCCTATATCTCAACAAAGGGTAAGCAGATTGTTGTTAATGACGCCCTCACATGCAAGAAAGAGGATTTTGACAGCTTTCTCGAAAAAGAGAAGGCTAAAGAGTTTATAGTTGTAAATAACTTCAAAGACGCATTTCAGGACATATTTCTTATCCCGCCTGTAAAAGCCAAGTACGCGAAGAGCCTTATCGAATCCGAGATCAAACAGAAATCCCCTTTTGAGGACTTCACCTATACCTACAGGGTTGTTGGTGAAAAGCTTGAAGGGAACAGAAAGATGCAGGAAATATCGGTCTATGTTGTCAAGACTGAAGATGTAAAGAATATTACAGAGAGATTTATCGAGAAGGGTAAGCTGGTCAAGGCTGTTTTCCCTCATATCTATGCGGTTGCATCTGAAATGCATTTTGATGATGAGAGCGTTTTATGTGTATCTGAATCCGGACAGAGCAGGGTGCTTTTTTTAATAAAGAACGGCAAAATAGAGTTTGTCAGGTCTGTGCAGGCAAGTGAAAATGGTATAAGTGATGCTGATATACAGAGTATTAATGTAACCGTAAACTACTGCAAACAGGTTCTTAAGGCCAGTCCCTCTTATATAGTCCTGGTAGGTAATCTTTGCGGAAATTATAATGCGACTACGCAGATAGATATCCCCATTGTATGCCCTCTTAAACCCAAAAACCTGAAAGTTCAAAATGATATCTATCTTGATTTTATTTTTGCCATATCAGCACGCAGCGCTTTAAAAGAAGCAAACGTCTCCCCTAAAGACTATAAGTCGTTTTATTCAACATGGAAATTATTCCA
Organism: Nitrospirota bacterium; assembly: GCA_016207885.1. Classification (NCBI taxonomy): domain Bacteria; kingdom Pseudomonadati; phylum Nitrospirota; species Nitrospirota bacterium. The sequence continues at coordinate 83,772 of JACQZE010000014.1, forward strand.
GTATTCTACTGTCGCCTTCATCATTATTTCACTCGCAGGCGGGCTCTATGCAAGTTACGGGATTTTTAATGTTTTGAGTTCAAGAGGGAAAATGAGCTCTTTAAAAAAAGAGATCACAGGCATGGATAAAAATACTTTAACCATGTATAACAAGAGAAAAACTGAATTTGAAAGCTATAAGGGATTTATTGAATCAAGCAGCAAGACTGCCGCAATGCCTGTAATTAAAAATTTTTTAACCTCCTTTGCTGATGCAAATACGAAGAACGTAAGTATCGGCACCATTACTATGAAGATAAACGGCGACACACTGAATGTAAGCATTTCAGGGCTTGTAAATGAAGCTGAAGATGATGGAAAAGAGGGTTTTCAGAAATACACCTATTATCAGGAGTTCATAGACTCGGTAACAAAGTTAAACGGTATCTCAATAATAAAACATGAGCTGACCCCCAAGCAGAGGGATTTCATAATTGAGCTGGAGTCTAAATGATGTTTTACAATGAATTAAAAAAGGCGGTATTGAAGCACCTCATCGGAGGAATAGCATTTGCTGTTGTTCTTTTCGTGATCATATTTTCCGGCAGATATAGCGAGAGCCTGGTGAGCACAGTTAAACAGTTTGAGAAACAAAAGGAAAACTATAAGAAGATGAGCGAGTCTGTGGCTGAGCTTGAGAAGGTAATGGGCCAGATAGACGCAATGGTACCGGCAGACTATTATGATAAGGGTAACCGTGAATTTATTCTTCTTGCCATCGGCAGTATAAAATCCAAACTGCGATATGCAGAAGTGAAGATAGAAGACTTCAGGGAAGAAGGCGGTGAAGTTTCAATGCCTATGGAGATTCATTTTCCTGTCGACGACTATACGGTCATGACAGAAAGTATAGCGTATATTCAGTCCTTCAAGTTTCCTTATTTTATTTTTGATGGTATAGATGTTGCGAGATCAAAAGACAACTCTGAGATAACCTGTAATATTAAGGGTTCAATGAGGATGCCTGCCGGAAGGTTAAGTAAACGTTCGGGTGAGAGTGAATAATATGGGATTTACCTTGAAATTAAAACTGCTGGCTCTTTTGCCTTTTATTTTAATAATTGCTGCGGGCTATGCGGCGTATAAGATCGATGTTGAGTATAAAATGACTCCGGAAGATAAGGAGATACTCGGGTTTGAGGTCACAAAAGTGAGCCTTCCTGAAAGAAAGGTAGTTACAGACAAGACTTTGGCAATGCCTACCTTGATTGAGAAAGTCATGGGTTACAGGGAGGCCGTTCCATCTGAAGAGGACAAGAAGAAGGCTTCTGAGCAGGTTCAGCTTGTTGTTACGATGATCATTGTCAGTGATAAAGGGAACATGGCAATAATAAACGGCACGGTGGTAAGGGAAGGGGATATCGTCGCCAATCAAACGATACTTCAGATAGAGGCCGACAAGATCTTAGTCGAATATGCTTTAGCACCCGGGGATAAGGGCAAAACCAAGACTAACACTAAGGGGACAAAATGGGTAAATCTACTATGAAAACAATAAAAAGGGTGAAAATTATGTATCGGCTTTTTTCCATGTTTCTAACATTGTTTTTATTAGCCTTTGCTGTTACAGGCCTTATAAATGAGGCATCAGCGGCGCAGAATGATGCTGCATCTGATGAAGCATCAGGCGTTCTTGTTTCAGAAGTTCCTGATGTGCGTATTGAAAAGGCGGACACAGTAAAGTTTGAGAAGGAAACCTCAAGGTCAAGCCTTGCGTTTACCCCGGTCACTGAGGAACTTTTGCCGCTTAAGACGAGGATCATTTCCATTTCAGTGAGAAATGCGCCGCTTAAAGATGTTCTTTTCGCAGTCGGTGAAAACACCGGGTTGAATATAATTATGGAAACCGGTGTAAACCCTGAACTGCCCATGACCATAACACTGAAGGAAGTTGCCGCTGATGAGGCTCTTGATATTATATTCTCATCCCTTGATTATTTTTATGATCTGGAAGGCAATGTTCTCATAGTGAGAGTTATGGCCACGAGGATGTTTGAATTCGGCCATCCCAGTATCTCACAGGAATATTCATCTGATGTCGGCGGAGATCTCTTCGGCGCGACTGAGGACATAAGCAACATAAAAGGCGGTGTTAAACAAAATATCAAAGCGGATGGTGTAGCGTTAAACCTGTGGGATTCTCTGGAGTCAACGCTTAAAGGTATTGTTGGAACCGGTATGATTCCCGGTACGATTGATATAAATAGAATGTCAGGGACGATACTTGTAACCGCCACAAAGAAGAATATGATAAAAGTTGATAATTATCTTACTAAACTTAAGGAAGTCCTGGGCAGGCGCGTTCTTGTTGAGGCAAGGATAGTGGAGGTTACACTGGCAGATAATCTTAAGTACGGAATTAATTGGGCATTTCTTGATAATCTCAAGGGAGTCGGGCAGGTTGTTTCAGGCGCCATGAACTTTAATAACAAATTGGTTTCTGCTACAATTGACCCTTTAACAGGCGAAGCAGATTTCTCTTTGGATCCGGCACAAGATTCCGGTTTCTTTGTGGCTACATTAGGAAATGATTTTGCTGCTATTATTAGCGCTCTTGATGAGCAGGGTGACACGACAGTGCTGTCAAATCCGAGGCTCGGCATAATGAATGGACAGACAGCCCTTCTGAATGTCGGAAGGAAGACCGATTATGTAAGCGAAGTTGATGCAACTACAACTGAGACTACTACTACTCCCCCAACTACAAAAACCACATTTGATGTTACTACAAAGAGTATATTATCAGGAGTTATGCTGGGTATAGTCCCTAATATCAATGAGAATGGTGAGGTGACATTGACTATAACTCCGATAGTTTCTGATCTTGTAGAATTACTTGAACAGCCTTTTGGCAGTACAAATACGGGTAGTGAATTTACAATATCTTTACCAGTTATCGACCTTAAGGAACTAAGCACAGTTGTCAAGGTCAGGGATGGCGAGATGATAGTGCTTGGCGGGCATATAGACAGAACCGAAGGAGTGGAGGATAAGCAGGTGCCGTTTCTCGGGGATATTCCTTACTTGGGCTACCTGTTTAAACAGCATGCAAAGACCCATGAGAGCAAGGAGCTTGTGATACTTCTTAAAGCAACTGTGGATAAGGTAGGTTTGTAAAACGACTATAATATGCCTCCATTAAAACTTGGTGAACTATTACAGCAGAAAGGCCTTCTCAAAGACTCCCAGTTTAAAATAGCTCTAGCCGAGCAGGCTATAACAGGTGAGCGTCTGGGAGAGGCTATAATAACTCTTGGATTTGTATCATCTGCCGATATAGCCCAGTGTCTTGCTGAACAGGCAGGCATCCCCTTTCTCGATATCACCGGATATAACATCTCCGAGAATGTGCTGCGAATTGTGCATCGCGAGATGGCTCAGAATATGAGCTTTATTCCACTCAGTATCGATGACGGTGTTCTTACCATAGGCATTACCGATCCTGAAAACCTCCATGCAATTGATAAAGCTGCAAACATCAGCAATAAACCGCCAAAGGTCTATATGGTAGATACAGACCTTTTTCAGGAGACGCTCGAAAAAGCATATTACTTTCTTGAGAACCCGATTCTTCAAGGTATATCCAGGTTGATAAACATATTGAGGCATGAAGTTTCTCCAGAAGGCAGTAATATATCGTCGCTTCTTGACTATGTTATGCAGGATGCTATCAGAAGAAATGCCAGCGATATTCATATTACCCCGTCACAGAAGACAATTCATGTTTACTACCGTATTGATGGTGTCCTTCAGTACGGCCATTGCCTGCCTCTAAATGTGCGGCAGGGGATCATTTCCAGGGTCAAGATTCTGGCAAAACTTGATATTGCCGAGCAGAGAGTTCCGCAGTTCGGGCTTTTTTCATTTACTTTTCTCAAGAGGGAATATAACATGCGTGTCTCTACTATCCCCACTATTTATGGAGAGGACATCTCACTGAGGGTTCTGATAAGATCAGGATTTTTATTCAGAATAACTAATCTCGGTTATTATGAAGATGATGTTCAGAGGGTGAAGTCCCTTTTCTTAAAACCCCATGGCCTTATTATAGTTTCCGGGCCGACAGGGGGGGGGAAAACCACTACGCTTTTTGCCGCATTAAGGGAAATGGATCTCATAGAAAAGAATGTCCTTTCTGTGGAGGATCAGATAGAATACAGACTGAGTATGATCAAGCAGACAGAGGTCTCGGAAAAGGTGGGATACACCTATGACCTGGCAGGAAAAAGTTTTTTGAGGCATGACCCGGATGTCATCCTTGTTGGTGAGATAGTTGATGATGAGACGGCAAAAATGGCGGTTAGCGCATCCAGCACAGGCCATCTTGTTTTAAGCACTCTTCATACTAATGACGCCGCAAGCTCAATTCCAAGGCTATGCGGCTTCAACGTGGATAAAAATAATATTGCAGCAACTTTGATCGCTGTCATAGGGCAGAGGCTCGTGAGAAAGATATGTAATAATTGTAAAACAAGCTACTCTTTGAAACCCGGGGAACTCAGCGCCATGGGTTTCCCCGATATTGAAGGAAAGATAACGACTGCTTTTAAAGGCTCCGGATGTTCTTTATGCAATAATTCGGGTTATATGGGCAGGACCCTGATTGGCGAGATACTTATCGTTGATGATGAAATGAAGGTGCTGATAAGTTCCGGGGCTGCGGTAACAGAGCTGAGAATTAAGGCAAAAGAGAATGGTTTAAAGACTATCAGGGACAATGGCATCAGAAAGGCTGAGGAAGGGATAACTACTTTTTCAGAAGTATTAAGGGTCACAGGTTAGTTAACATAAGATGCGATTATTTTTTTCTCTTTTTGAAGCCAGACAAGCTGTTTTCAATATCATCAGAATTTATTATTTCTTCTAAAGGCCTAAAGATAATATGCCGCCATTAAGACTTGGAGAACTTTTACAGCAGAAAGGTCTCGTTAAGGAATCACATGTTAAGATAGCGCTGGCAGAGCAGGCTATTACCGGCCATCTTATCGGGCTTATACTCGTAAAGCTGAGCTTTGTCTCTTCGAAAGATATTACTCAGACCCTTGCTGAACAGGCCGGGATGACCTTTCTGGATCTTACCCAGTACAATATACCTGAGGATGTTTTGCGCCTTGTGCCTCGGGACGTTGCCTCCAAGCTTGGCTTTGTGCCTGTCAAAATTGAAGATGGCGTGATAACTATAGGTATCTCAGCTTCTGAAAATTTGCGCGCTGTTGACGCGGCTACAAGGATCGGGGGACACCCTCCCAAGATATTGATGGTTGACGGCTCTATAGTTGAGGCGACACTTGAGAAGGCATTTTATTTTCTTGAGAACCCCATACTTGAGGGCATTGAAAAGATCGTCGAGAGCGTTAAGACCGGTGAACTTACCGGCACAAAAGTGTCTCAACTTACAGACTTTCTGGTAAAAGATGCCATCAGAAGAAAATGTACTGATATTCATGTAACGCCTACTCCTGAAACCGTGCATGTTTTTTTTCGTATAGACGGTGTGTTGCAACAGGCGCACTGCCTGCCTAAAATTGTGCATAACGGCATTATTTCCCGGATAAAGATATTGTCTAAGCTTGATATAGCTGAAACAAGGGTGCCCCAGGACGGCTCCTTCTCATTCACATTTCTTAACTCAAGATATGATATGCGTGTTTCCACAATGCCTACCATTTACGGCGAGAACCTTGTCATAAGGATACTGGGTAGCGGCGGCGCGATACTCAGGCTGGCTTCACTTGGTTTTGATAAAGAGGATACGGAAAAGCTGAGGCGCTTATTTTTAAAGCCATATGGAATGATACTTATATGCGGGGCAACCGGAAGCGGTAAGACCACTACGCTATATGCCGCTTTAAGGGAGATAGACCTGATAGAGAAGAATGTGCTTACTGTTGAAGACCCTGTAGAATACAGGCTGAGCATGGTCAAGCAGACCAGCGTCAATGATAAGGCAGGGTACAGTTTTGAGGCGGCGGGAAGGACTTTTATGCGGCAGGATCCTGATGTGATATTGCTTGGTGAAATAAGGGATGAAGAGACCGCTACTATAGCGCTCAGGGCATCGATAACCGGCCATCTTGTCTTGAGCACGCTTCATACAAATGACGCAGTGAGCACTATTCCGAGGCTGGTTAATTTTAATGTTGACCGTTTCCTGCTCTCTTCGGCGTTGCTTGCGGTAATAGGCCAGAGGCTTGTAAGAAAGATATGCTCAAAATGCAAGGTCGAGTATCAACTAAAGCCCGGCGAGCTGGAAGAAATGGGCTTTATAGGTTATGATGATGTTAAGACCGTGTACAAAGGAACGGGCTGTGCCGATTGCAGCGGCACGGGTTATCTGGGCAGGACAACAGTGGGTGAGATATTTATCGTAGATGATCATATAAAAGAACTTATCTATACAGGCGCATCTGCCAACTCCATGCTTGATGCCGCGCTTAAAAACGGGATGAAGACCATGAGGGTCAACGGGATACAAAAGGCCATAAGCGGGATTACTACATTTGAGGAAATCTTGAGGGTTGCGGGATAATGCCGATATATTCGTATAAAGCAATTGACCAGGAAGGCACTGTGATCAAGGGGATGATCGAAGAGATCAACCTTCAGGCCGCCATTGAGAGCATATCCGCCGCAGGGCTGCATCTGCTGAATATCAGCCAGACAAGCGAGTATGTTGTCGCTCTCAAAGGCCTTCTTGCCAGGCGGGAGAAGATCAAGAGGGAAGATATTATCGAGTTTGCCAATAACATGTCAGTCATGCTCAGGGCCGGTGTTCCCATCATGTCCGGATTAAGCAGCATCGCCGAGGGTATGGAGAACAAGTACTTCCAGAGCAAGATAGATAATATGGCTGAGATGCTTGAGCACGGCTCCAGCTTCTCCAACGCTGTATCAAAACACAGTGACATATTCCCTGATATTTTCCGTCACCTATCCATGATAGGCGAGGAGACAGGCCGCCTTGACCAGAGCCTTGAGGATGTGGCTATCCATCTGCAGAGGATGGAGGACCTTGCCGGAGCCATTAAGGGGGCGCTAATATATCCGATATTTGCGTTAGTATTTACTTTTGGCGCCATGATGTTCTGGATGCTGTATGTTCTGCCCAAGATAATGGACGTTTTCAAGAGCATGCAGGTCACGCTCCCGCCTATTACCAGGGGACTTTTGTACACAAGCGAGTTTGTTCAGGCATATAAATATCCTATTTTTCTATTTCCTGTATCAATTATCTTTACATATAAGATGCTCAGGAAGTTCCCGAAGACTAGGTACTACATTGACCTTGCGCTGCTGAAGACGCCGATAGTTAAGCTTGTTGTTTACAATAAGCTTCTTGCGCTTTATGCGGAGCAGATGAGGATACTTACTGTTGCGGGTATTACAATCGACAGGGCTCTGGAGATTGTTGGCGATCTTATGGAGAATGACGTATTTAAACGCGCCATAGAGACCGAGAGAGAGGATATTACTACCGGCAGCAGGATATCGGATGCGATGAGAAAGCAGTGGATATTCCCTCCTCTTGTGACCAGGATGGTAGATATAGGAGAGGCAAGCGGAAATCTTGATGAACAGTATGGCTATGTCTCAGATTATTATCTGAAGAAGCTTCACAAGGTTTCTCAAAATATGTCCAAGATGATTGAGCCTATTGTTATAGGAATAATCGGCTTAATGTTCGGTGTTATAATCATAGGGCTTATGCTTCCAATATACGACCTTATCGCAGAGATAAACACATCATAATGGATATTCTCAAGTTTTTCGGATTAAAAGAAGATCCTTTCAAGCTGACCCCTGACCCGGGTTACTTCTTCTCATCTGAGTGCCATAAGGAAGCGCTGCAGTCACTCGACTATGTTATTGAGCAGAGAGAGGGCTTCTGTCTTATTACGGGCGAGCCCGGTACAGGCAAGACCACCCTTATAAAGATTTTTATCGAGAAGTGGAAGGACAATGCCGAGATAGCGCTGATCCTTACGCCGCGCCTCTCTCCCGAGGAGTTTATCGTTTCTGTACTTGATGACCTGAAGATCAAATATGATAACAAGAGCAAATCTGAAACACTAAAGGTCTTCAGGGATTTCCTGCTCCAAAAGTCGAATGAAAAGATACCGGTTATAATCATAGTTGATGAAGCACAGAGCCTTCCGGCTGATACGGTTGAAGAACTGAGGCTGCTTTCAAACCTTGAGACCGAGAAAGAGAAGCTTTTACAGATACTCCTTGTAGGACAGCCGGAGCTTGATGAAATGCTGAATGAGGATAGCTTCAGACAGTTGAGGCAGAGGATAACCGTAAGCATGAAATTAAAGCCGCTCGATAGCGACGAGATGCTTGAATATATAAATTACAGGCTTATCAAGGCAGGCAAGGGCTTTCTGAAGCTTGACAAAGGGCTGAAGAAACCTATCTTTGCTTACTCACAGGGGATTCCACGTAAGATAAACCTTGTTTCATCAAGGGCTATAATGTCCGCATTTCTTGAGGAGAGCAGCACCATCACATCAAAGCATGTAAAGTATGCAATTGATCATCTGAATAACGGTTCATCAGGATCAGGCATTAATCTCTCTCCCAGGATTTATTTTGGTATCGCAGCGGTTACGGCACTTTTCCTTGCCGGGGCATCGGTTTATTATTATCTTCCGGATGCAATAAATAAGTCAGGCACAATCCCTGCATCGGCTGTAGCTGATAAAGCGGTTTCGTCTTCCAATACAACGGCAGGTGAAGTGTATCTTCCGAATATTAAGAAAGAGGCCAATTTGCTCCCTTCTGCCGAATTGTCAGAAAAATTAAATACTGCAAGCAGGCAGCAGAATGATATCAATAGCAGGAAAAATGTCAGTCCGGAAGACCTTTACCGGCAAGGGCTAGAAGTTTTTCTGGCCGGAAAATTTGATGATGCATTAAGCAGCTTTAAGGATTTCCGGAAGTTATATCCTAAGCATGCCCTTTCCGAGGACGTTCTATACTGGTCAGGTGAGGCATACTACGCAAAGGGTGATTACAATACCGCAATATCAGAATTCAACAAAGTTGTAAGAGAGTACTCAGGCAGAAAGGCTCCTGATGCCCTTCTGATGGCCAGCTCTGCTTTTATAAAACTAAATAATAAGCAGAAGGCTGAAGAAGTATTGAAATGGATTATCGAGAAATATCCTGAGACAAGAACCGCGGAAAAGGCTAAAGAGAAGCTTAAAGAGATTAGATTATTTCCTTAATTAGCTCTATTGGTTATAAGAGAGAACCCTTTCAAGGCCGGTATTTCCTCTTGCATCACCCAGCTTCCTGAGCCTTGAATAATATTCAGCGGCTTTATCATCCATATTCTGTTTTTCATACAGTAAGGCTATGCTGAAGATGGCGTCCTGATTTATGGGGTCAATTGCAAGAGCCTTCTGAAAATATTTCTCAGCTGTTGAATAGTTTTCCGTATTTGCATATACGATCCCGATATTTATCAGAGTGGGAATATAATCCTTATTTATCTTGTAACTCTTCCGCAATTCATCCATTGACTCTTTCCACATGTTCATTTTCATCAGGAGAGAAGCTATCTTGTTCATGACTATATAGTTTGTGGGCTCTACCGCAAGTATCTTATTGTATATGGATATTGCGCCAAGATAGTCCTTGTCCTTTTCGCTTCTGCTGGCTTTGTACAGATAATGATAGGTGTCTTTAGAACCAATTCCAGGCTCTTTCTCTTCTTCAACAGCCGGAACCTCTGCTTTATCGATTTTTTTGTTGTCCTTCAGCCCGGCAGGTTTTGTATCGGCTGATTCCGTAGTGCCGGCATTTTCCTTATCACCCTTATCACTTTCATTTAACGCGGCAGTAAGCAGGTCCGGAGGCGGAGTATTTACAATTATGTCTTTTTTATCAGCAACGACAGTCTTCTCATCTTTTTTAGGGACGGTCTTTAATGCTTCTTCAATCTTTTCACTCAGGGTCTCAGATGCATTTTGGTCTTTGGTTCTGGATTTGTGCTCGCTCTTAAGTTTGTTCAGGTCATCTGCTATCGGTTTGCCAGTTTTAACGACATAAATCATATACAAAAAAGAGGAGACTATAATCATGAAGGCGGCAATTACACTTATGACAAGAGCTATCTTGTATTTTTTGCCTACTTTTTTCCTTCTTGCCTGATTCATATCAGATTTTAGACCAGGGGGTGTATCCCTCGTTGGCGGGGTGATTTTGACTTTTGACAGCATGTCAGATACAAGGCTCATATGAATTATATATTCCTTTTATTCGGTTTTGTCAAATAGTATATATATATGACTTAATTATAGTCTGAGAAATGGTTTAATTCAAGTTTTTTTTAATATGTAATTATATATTTGTTAATAAGATGCATAATACTTTTTCTTGACAGTAATATGCTCTTTATGATTTCATTATTCATCACTATGAGTTAAACTATACCAATATTTTTTTGCATATTCAACTTTTAATCATGTTAGAAAAACTTAAATATCTTACATCCGGTGAGTCTCATGGGAAGGCTCTTTTATGTATCATGGACGGGTTGCCGGCAAACCTTGCCTTATCTGAGAAAGATATTGCCAAAGACCTTGCAAGGCGGCAGAAGGGCCACGGCAGGGGAGGACGGATGAAGATAGAGACTGATCACGCGCAGATCCTGTCCGGAGTCAGGTGGGGCAAGACCATAGGTTCTCCTATCGGATTGATGATAGAGAACAGAGACTGGGCTAACTGGGATAAGGCGATGTCTCCATTAAACAGGGATGAGGGCAGTATCCAACTTGTCACAAGGCCGAGGCCGGGACATGCAGACCTTTCGGGTACGATAAAATACGGGCATAAAGATATCAGGAATGTCCTTGAACGCTCAAGCGCCAGAGAGACCGCTACCAGAACCGCGCTTGGAGCGATCGCAAAGAGATTCCTTTCAGAGTTTGATATCAAGGTAATAAGCTATGTTACTGAGATAGGCGGGATTGGCAGTCAGCAGTCAGCTATCAGCGGTCAGCAAAATAATAAAAACATTTTGGCACTCTTTAAAAAGGCTGAGGCTTCTGCTGTAAGATGTCCTGACAAAAAGGCAGAGGAAGATATAATTGCGAGGATCGACAGGGCTATGAAGGACGGAGATACGCTCGGAGGTGTTTTTGAGATAGTTGTCACAGGTGTTCCGGTGGGGCTTGGGAGTTACAGCCAGTGGAACAGCCGCCTGAACGCAAAAATATCGTACGGCCTCATGGGGATACAGGCGATGAAGGGCGTTGAGATAGGGCTTGGGTTCGAGAGCGCAAGAAGGCCGGGCTCAAAGGTTATGGACGAGATATATTACAGCGCTGCAAAGGCGAATAAATTAGAGGCCGCAGGCGGATTTTACAGAAAGAGCAACAACGCAGGCGGTATTGAAGGCGGGATGAGCACAGGCATGCCTATCGTTGTCAGGACAGCCATGAAGCCTATCCCAACACTGAGAAAACCTCTTTCATCAGTTGACATAAAGAGCAAGAAAAAATTCAACGCCGCGTATGAAAGGTCTGATGTTTGCGCGGTGCCTGCCGCGTCTGTTGTCGGTGAGGCGGTGGTTGCCCTTGTGATAGCTGACAGCTTTCTCATGAAGTTCGGCGGGGACAGCATGGAAGAGACAAAGAGGAACTTCAAGGGTTACCTGAAACAGATAAGTGAATTCTGATCAAACTCCTGTAATTAATTCAAGGCTATTATGAAGATCGTATTGGCAGGTTTTATGGGCACAGGCAAGACCTCTGTCGGCAGGGAGCTGAGCGATAAGCTCGGCTATCCTTTTATCGATACCGATGTGCTTATCGAAGAGCGCGAGGGCATGCCGATCTCACTTATCTTTAAAAATAAAGGGGAAGATCACTTCAGAAGGATCGAATCTGAGATAGTTGCTGAGATATCAAAAAAGAAGAATGTTGTTATAGCAACAGGCGGCGGAGTGATAAAGAACAGGCAGAACGTTGATAACCTGCGCAGAAGAGGGGTTATTTTATGTCTCACCGCAGGCCCGGAGATAATCCTCAAACGGGTCATGCTTGAGGGCGGCAAGCGGCCTCTGCTTGATGTTGAAGAGCCGCTTAATGAGATAAAGAAACTCCTTGCAGAGAGAGAGGAGTTTTACAAACAGGCTGACGCTTTTATCAAGACTGATTTTATCACGCCTGACGAGACCGCTGATGAGATAATATCTCTTCTCGGCCTTGAAACTGAGAGCGTCAATGTAGGGCTTGATGACAGGAGCTACGAGATAGTCATCGGGCATGATCTGCTCAGCAAGCTTGGGCTCAGGATAAAAGAGTTCAGGCCATCAAAGGTCGCCATAATCAGCAATGAGACCGTCTTTCCGCTTTATAAAGATACAGTCCTTGCCTCGCTCAAAGAGCACGGCATTATGCCTGAAGTCTTTCTCATGCCGGACGGTGAAAAGCATAAGGGGCTGGAGTGGGCGAATAGGATGTATGGCAATCTCCTTGCAGCGAGGTTTGACAGGAGCTCGCTTATTCTCGCACTCGGAGGTGGTGTGGCCGGAGACCTTACCGGCTTTGTCGCTGCCACCTATATGCGGGGGATCAGGTTCATCCAGGTTCCGACAACTCTTCTTTCGCAGGTTGACAGTTCAGTAGGAGGAAAGACAGGAGTTAACCATCCGCTCGGCAAGAACATGATAGGTGCTTTCTATCAGCCTTCGCTTGTGCTGATAGATGTTGATACCTTAAAGACACTTCCCAAAAGAGAGTTTGCCGCAGGCATGGCAGAGGTCATAAAGTACGGCGTGATAGCTGACCGCGAACTCTTTGATTACCTGAAAAATAAAAGGGAAGATATCCTTTCGCTCGGTGAAAGTATCATACATTTAGTAAAACGTTCATGTGAGATAAAGGCGGATGTCGTATCAAAGGACGAAAGGGAGACAGGATTAAGGGCTATCCTCAACTTCGGCCACACCATCGGCCATGCGATAGAGACAGCTACCGGATACAAGATGTATCTTCACGGCGAGGCGCTTGCGATAGGCATGCGCTATGCAGCAGACATTGCAGTCAGGAAAGGCATCTTTGACAAAGGCCTCGCAGTGCAGGTGAAGGCTCTTATCGAATCATATAACCTCCCTGTGGATCTGCCGTTAGGCGTTCCTGTTTCAGACATCATCAATGCCGTGAAGGTAGACAAGAAGGCAAAGGCAGGCAAGGTGATATTCATCCTCCCTGAATCAATCGGCAGCGTCAGGATAGCGGATGATGTTGATGAAGGTTTGATTAGGGAAGCGCTTGAAGGTTAGTTGTGTTTATATAGTTAGGTCTTAATTTAGCCATAAAAAAAAGAGAGCCGCATTATGCGGCTCTCTTTTTGATTGATGAAATATTAACTACACCCCTCTGTGTCCCTGCCTGCCTGCCGGCAGGTTCCCTTGGTAAAGGGAGAATTAATGGAGGTTTACTTACTTATATTCACCGCGCAGGACTTGTACTCCGGTGTGCCTGTTATCGGATCTCTGTGTTCTGATGTAACAATGTTCGTAAGCGCTTTGTCAAAATGGAATGTCATGAAGACATTGCCTTTTTGGGAACGCTTTGTCACCTTAGCCTTAGCCTTAACAGTTCCGCGCTTTGAAGAGACCTTTACCATATCTCCGCTCTTTATATCGAGCTTCTTCGCATCCTCAGGGCTTATCTCAACAAGTTCTTCAGGCACAAGCTCCATTATCCCCGGAACTCTTCTTGTCATGGAGCCGTTGTTGTAATGTTCGCGAACCCTTCCGGTGATAAGGACATAAGGATATTCTTTATCAGGAACCTCTGCTGAACCTTTATGGTCAAGCGTCATAAATATCGCAAGTCCGTTCGGCCTTGCGAAGAGGTCTGTGTACATCGTTGTTGTGCCGGGATGGTATTTGGTCGGGCAGGGCCACTGAAGGCTCTCCTTCTCAAGGCGCTCATAGCTTATTCCTCCATATTGGGGTACGAGGCTCGCTATCTCATCCATTATCTCGGAAGGGTTATTATAATGCTGTTCATAACCCATTCTTGTAGCAAGCTCTGATATAACCTGCCACTCTGCTTTGCCGGCAAGAGGCTCTATAGCCTTTCTTATGCGCTGAACCCTTCTTTCGCCGTTGGTGAATGTGCCGTCCTTTTCTGCAAAGCTCGCGCCGGGAAGTATCACGTCAGCATGTTTTGTCGTCTCCGTGTGGAATATATCCTGCACAACAAGGAATTCAACAGCCTCAAGAGCGGCATTGACATGGTTGAGGTCAGGGTCTGTCTGAGCCGGGTCTTCTCCCAATATAAAGATGCCCTTGAATTTCCCAGCCTTGCATTCATCTAACATCTCAACTGACTTAAGCCCTATCTTATCTGAGATCGGAACGCCCCATGCCTTTCCAAACTTTTCACGCGCCATAGGGTCTTTCACAGACTGATATCCCGGAAGCGTTGCCGGCAGAGGGCCGAGGTCTGATGCTCCCTGAACATTGTTCTGTCCCCTCAGCGCCATGATGCCGGTTGAAGGCCTTCCGATATGGCCGCAGAGTATGGCGAGGTTTGAGATCGCCATCGCGTTCTCAGTGCCGGTCTGGTGCTCGGTCACTCCGAGGCCGTAGACTATCATGGCCTTGTCAGCTTTAGCATAAAGGCGCGCTGCTTCGACTATCTTATCCTGCACAACGCCTGTGAGCTTCTCTACCTTCTTAAGGTCATAATTTTTAACATGCTTTACAAATTCTTTAAACCCTTCGGTCCTCTTATTGATGAACTCTTTGTTCTCCCATCCCTTGCTGAGTATTACATTCGCCATGCCGTTGAGCATAGCTATGTTGCTTCCGGGCTTGAGGTTGAGCCATACATCAGCGCGCTTTGCCATCCATGTCTCTCTCGGGTCGCCGACTATAAGTTTCGCGCCGTTGCGAAGAGCCTTCTTCAAGTAAAGCGAAACTATAGGATGCGCCTCTGTCGGGTTTGAACCGAAGAGGAAGAGTGTATCTATATCCGGCATCTGCGCCAGAGAATTTGTTGCTGCTCCTGCTCCGAGGCTTGTTGCCAGACCGGCAACAGTTGGAGCGTGTCAGACACGCGCGCAGTTATCCACGTTGTTGCTGAGGAAGACCGTGCGCACGAATTTGGACAGGAGGAAGTTCTCTTCATTTGAACATCTTGAGGATGAGAAAGCGCCGACTGACTCATTGCCGTGGTTCTTTATCAAATCAGAGAACCTGACGGCGATAAGGTCAAGCGCCTCATCCCATGTAGCTTCCACAAACTTGCCCTTCTTTTTTATAAGAGGCGTCTTTATTCTATCAGGGCTGTGGATAAAGTCATAACCGTAGCGCCCTTTGATGCAGAGGTTTCCCTGATTAACAGGCGCGCTGGTGTCAGAGGTAACTTTTATTACCTTGCCGTCTCTTACATTAAGGAAAAAATTACACCCGGTTCCGCAATATGAGCAGGTGGTCTTAACCTTCCTGAAATCATAGGGGCGTCCTTTACCGCGGCCCTTCCTGTCTGTCAATGCGCCTGTAGGGCATGTTGAGACGCACTGCCCGCAGAACTCGCAGTTCTCAAGAGAGCGCGGTTTCCCGAAAGCGGTGTCAGGCATTGAATTAAAACCTCTCCCGGTAAGCTCTATCGTCCCTGCCATGACAACTTCATTGCATATCCTTGTGCATCTCCCGCAGAGAATGCACTTGTTAGGTTCATAAGTAATGAACGGATTGTCTTCACGGATCGGCAGGTTCCATTTTTCGCCTTCAAAACGGCTGCCGTCCACTCCGTATTCATAAGATAAGGTCTGGAGCTTGCAGTCTCCTGTCTTTTCGCATCTCATGCAGTCATTCGGATGGTTGGAGAGGAGGAGTTCGATCAGGGTTTTCCGTATCTTTCTGATCGCATCGGTATCTGTAGTGACCTCTATGTTATTCACCACCGGTGTGGTGCAAGCGGACAGCGGCCTTGGAACCCCTTTCACTTTTACAATACATAAACGGCAGCCTCCGTAAGGCTCAAGCCGCTTATCGTGGCAGAGATGTGGTATCTTGACGCCTAACTGTTTTGCCGCCTGAAGGATGGTTGTGTCTTTTTCACAAAAAGTTTCTATGCCGTTTATTGTTACCTTTAATTTTTGCTCTGACAAGTTACCCTCCAAAAAGAAAGCTATTAGTCTGACAACAGACAGCTAACAACTGATTACGTCCACAAATAATCAACCATATTTATGAACTTATCATTCATGCTCCTCAGTATTTCACAGAGGGAGATAGTGATATCACGGACCATCTTGTAAGCAATGTGAGGGTTCTGTTTCAGGAATTTATCCATATCCTCTTTTTTAATGATGAGCACCTTTGTCTTTTCAAGCGTTTCTATCGAAGCCGAATGCGAACGCCCGTCAAGAAAAGCAAGCTCGCCAAAAAAACTGTTGGCCCTCAGCACGGCTAAAACCTGCTTCCCGCCTTCTTTCGTTTTTTTGGTGATCCTCACCCTGCCTTTTTCTATAATGTGAAGACCCTCCCCGGGGCTGCCTTCTTCATAAATCGCCGTGCCTTTCGGATAAGATTCCTCTTTAATGATCGCAGAGATCTTTTTGAGTTCTGAATCGGAAAAGTCTTTGAATAACGTGAATTTTTTCAAGCGTTCTTTAGTTACCATTTCTCATCCCCTTAAACCTCTTTAAAAGATTGAGTTAAACGGGCATGCCTCATAGCATGCGCCGCACTTGATACACTTTGACTTATCTATAACAGCCTTCTGCTTCTTCTCCCATGCTATTGCGCCTGAAGGACAAGCGCTGTAGCACTTGCCGCACATCCTGCAGATATCCGCGTTCACCGTGTACCTGCGCAGCGCCTTGCATACACCTGCAGGGCATACGCCATCTTTTATGTGCGCCTCATATTCATCCCTGAAAAAATTGATGGTGGAAAGCACGGGGTTCGGCGCGGACATCCCGAGCCCGCACAGTGAAGATTGTTTAATGTCATTGCCGAGTTCGGTGAGAAGTTCGATATCGCCTTCTTTCCCTTTGCCTTCGGTGATTCTGTTTAACACCTCCAGCATCCTCTTCGTGCCTATCCTGCATGGAGTGCATTTGCCGCAGGATTCGTTCCCGGTGAATGAGAGAAAGAATTTCGACATGTCGACCATGCAGGTTGTTTCATCCATAACAACCATTCCTCCGGAACCCATCATCGACCCGATCGCCGTCAGGGATTCATAATCCACAGGCATGTCGATGTGGGACGCCGGTATGCAGCCGCCGGACGGCCCCCCTGTCTGCACCGCTTTGAGCTTGCGGTTCTTCTCGCATCCGCCGCCGATGTCATAGATTATCTCTTTAAGCGAGATTCCCATCGGAACCTCAATAAGCCCGGTATTCTTTATCCTGCCCGTCAAAGCGAAGACCTTTGTGCCCTTGCTCTTTTCCGTGCCTATGGAAGAAAACCATTTTGCGCCGCTTGTAATTATCGCGGGGAGGTTTGCCAGGGTCTCAACATTATTAATGATAGTGGGCTTGCCCCATAGCCCCTTGTTGGCAGGGAAGGGCGGTTTTGAGCGCGGCATTCCGCGCTTTCCCTCTATGGAAGCTATAAGCGCTGTCTCTTCTCCGCATATGAAAGCGCCGGCTCCTTCCTTGATACGGATATCGAAATCAAACCCGCTCTTTAAAATATTCTTCCCGAGTAAGCGATGTTTTCTTGCATCGGCTATCGCTATCTTCAGCCGGTGTATCGCGAGCGGGTATTCCGCGCGTATGTAGACATAGCCGTAATTGGAACCTATCGCGTAACCGCCTATTATCATGCCTTCTATGACAGCGTGCGGGTTGCCTTCAATGACCGAACGGTCCATAAAGGCTCCCGGGTCGCCCTCATCCGCGTTGCAGATTATGTATTTCGGGGTTCCCTCCGCCTTGCTGCACAGATCCCATTTTAGGCCGGTCAGGAAACCCGCTCCGCCCCTGCCGCGAAGCCCCGACGCCCTTACCTCCTCGATAACTTCAGAAGGCTCAAGTGAAAATATCTTCCTTGCTCCCTCGTATCCGCCAATATTAATATAGGCGTCAATATCCTCAGGGTCTATGTGGCCGCAGTGCTTAAGGAGTATTTTTGTCTGCCTGTCATGAAACGCGTGATATTCAGGCCCTACGAGCCATTCCTTAACAGGCTCATTATTAAGAATATGCTCGTCAACGATCCTGCCAACCATTTCAGGCGTGATAAGCTGATACGTTTCTGACTTGCCGTTGAGGATCACATCCGCAAGCACATCCTTTGCGCAGAAACCGCGGCATCCCGTCTTATTGACGCATTTCTTTACGATCTCAGCCGTTATGCCGTGAGACTTGAGCTGCCTGTCAAACTCGTCAATAACTTCCTGGCTGCCTGCGGCAAGCCCGCCTGTGCCGACGCACACGCGTATGACCAAGTCTTTAATATCCGCAGTCCTGGCTTTCTTTGTTGTTTTCTTTGCCGGCATTTTATGCACCCTTGTCTTTATTGATTTCCTTCAGCATTTGAGAGGCCTTCTCCATCGTCATCTTGCCAAAGACTTTTTTATTGCCTATAAAAACAGGAGCTATACTGCAAGCTCCCACACATGCGACGTTCTCCAATGTGAATTTTCCGTCTTTGCTTGTTACCTCTCCTTCAGGCAGCTTCAATTCTTCGCGCAGTTTATTTATGATCGGGCCTGAACCTTTGACATGGCATGCTGTGCCGCAGCAGGCTGTTATGATATTTTTGCCGCGCGGCTTAAGGTAGAACTGCGAATAGAATGTCGCAACGCCGTAAAAATTGCTTGCGGGAATATTTAATTCCTTTGAGAACCAGAAGACCACATCTTCAGGGATGTAGCCGAAGGCTTCCTGTATCTCCTGAAGAAGGGATATGATATTTCCGCCGTCTTCCTGATGGGTTTTGAGTACCGCCTGACATTTCTTTTCATCCATAGATATATATTCCGCCTTTGGCCAATTTAAAGGACTTGTATTTTACAAAATTTGGTATTCGTAATTCCACTTATTCATTATGAATCGGCGTTATTGTATAATCTTTAGAAAAATCAGGGGGGTGAATATGAAATATCAGGTCGGCAGGCAGGGAAGGGTGGTGGTTGCGAAGTTTGATGACGGGGATGATGTGCTTAAGGGGCTTCTTGATATAGCTAAAAAAGAAAATATTAGGGCGGGAGTGCTTTATGTTGTGGGAGGGATGAAGAAGGGCGATATAGTTGTGGGGCCTGAAGATGAGAGCCTGCCTCCTGTGCCTGTATGGAAGAGCCTTGACGAGAGCCATGAAGTAGTCGGCATCGGAACAATATTCTGGCAGGATGAGGAGCCGAAGATACATTTCCACGGCGCGTTCGGAAAGAAGGATATG
This sequence comes from Nitrospirota bacterium, assembly GCA_016207885.1. Lineage (NCBI taxonomy): Bacteria > Pseudomonadati > Nitrospirota > Nitrospirota bacterium. The sequence goes on from JACQZE010000014.1 coordinate 103,195, forward strand.
ATGAATATAGGCTGCCTGAGGAAGAATTCAGAGGCATTTCTTGTTCTTGAAGTGATAATCATGGAGATAGAGGGCGTTGATGCGAAGAGGGTGCTTGATCCTGAGGCCGGGCTGGCGCTTTTGAAATTATAAGGTAAAGTATTTCATGGTCTGAGTCAAAAAAAGGGGACGGTTTTATTGCCGTCCCCTTTTTTGTGAATAACTGTAATAGCAAAAAATTAATCTATCTTTCTTATCGTTTCATTGGCGTTATCTGTCACATAGAGGCTAGTTCCTTCAGTAGTGATGCCGCTTGGTTCTTCAAATGTAGCATCCGTTCCGGTACCGTCAGCGAAGCCTGTTACCCCTGCGTCACCTGCGATCGTTGTAACCGCTGCCGTGGCAATTGCTATCTTTCTGATCGTATGGTTCCAGTAATCAGCCACATAAAGGTTTGCACCATCAGATGTGATGCCCCTTGGCTGGTTAAAGGTCGCTGCTGCCCCTGTGCCGTCTGCTGCCCCGCTGGTTCCCGCAGTTCCTGCAAAAGTAGTGACAACACCGGTTGCGATCACAATTTTCCTGATCGTATGGTTATTCCAGTCAGTTACATAGAGGTTTGTCCCGTTTGTGACTAAGCCGCGCGGCTGGTTAAACAGGGCTGCTGTCCCTGTGCCGTCCGTTGTTCCGCTGGTGCCAGCGGTTCCGGCAAGCGTGGTGACCACACCTGTTGCGATAACTATCTTTCTTATGGTATGGTTTTCTTTCTCAGCAACATAAAGGTTTGTGCCGTCTGTTGTGATGCCTGTAGGCTGATTAAACCTGGCAGCAGCTCCCGTCCCGTCAGCAGTGCCTGAAGAACCTGCGGTTCCTGCAAGGGTCGTTATTACTCCCGTATCGATAACTATCTGTCTTATAGTATGGTTATCTCTGTCAGTAACATATAAATTTGTGCCGTCTGTTGTGATGTCATACGGCCTGTTGAAACGAGGGCCGGCTCCTACTCCATCAGCAGAACCAACTTGATTTGGAGAGCCTGCAAATGTGGTGACAACCCCTTCTAACGTCAGCGCCTGCCCCTGTATGGCGCCTCCTAATAAACGTTTAACGATCTCATCCACAGTATTATTATTCCCGCATCCTGAAATCAGTAAACCGCTAATTATCGTGACAGCAAAGAACAGATAAAGAAACTTCCTTGTCATCTTCATAAACCACCTCCCGGTTAAAGTTTTTCACTCTTTCTTGAATTGCATGGTTAAATGTAAGCTAAAAAAAGGGTAATGTCAATCAAAATCTCAATAAGGCTGAAAGTTCGAGATCTATGGCTTTGTTTTTATGCCGAGCTTCTTTATCTTGCTTCTTAGAGTGTTGCGGTTTATACCCAGCAGCTTTGAAGCCTTGATCTGGTTTCCTTTTGTCTCTTTCAGCACCATCATGATGAGCGATTTCTCAACCTCCGGGATGACCATGTTGTAGAGGTTGAAGCTGTCGAATCGTTTTATGCTCTGCATGAAACCGCTGAGCCGGTCCTCTAAAAACTTTCCGATCGATTTGATCTGTCTCTGGCTTATATCAAAGTCTTTCAGCTGGAGTTCAGGGCCGTCGGATAATATGCATGCCCTCTTGATGGTGACCTCAAGCTCTTTCTCGTCTCCAGGCCAGTCATATTCAAGAAGGTATTTTTCCGCCTCTTTGGATAAAGTTTTGTCTTCGGTCCTGATCTCAGATGAGGCTGCCTTTATGTAGTTCTTTGCAAGAGCGAGGATCTCGCCTTTGCGGTCTTTTAATGGAACAAATTTAGTATTAGGATTATCAATTAAAGTTTTTTTGTCTGTCATAAAGCACAATTATGCGGAGAAGGAGCTTCTTTGGTAATTACCATATTGTCGATCAGCCTTGCCTTTCCGAAAGCAGCGGCAAGGCATATTATGACAGGAAGTTCTATTTTAGTGACAGCCGCAAGGCTTTCAGGGGCAAGGATCTCCACGTATTGCATATCAGCAAGCGGCTCTGCTTTCAGCATCGTCTCTAATTCTTTCTTTATCCTCGATGGATCATTGATGTTTTCCGCTAATATGAGATCTTTTCCGTGTTTCAACGCTCTGTAAAGGAGTGTTGCGGCTTTCCTTTCAGGTTCCGTAAGGTAACGGTTCCTTGAGCTCATCGCAAGGCCGTCAGGCTCTCTGACGGTAGGGCACACTATTATATCAATGCCGTATTTCAGTTCCCTTGCCAGCTTCTTTATGACGGCCGACTGCTGGAAATCTTTTTGCCCGAAATATGCGATGTCAGGCGAGATGATGTTGAAAAACTTTGCAACGATATTGGCAACGCCGTCAAAATGCCCGGGACGCGCCGCGCCGCAGAGTATATTTCCTATCTCTCCCATACTGATAAGTGTTGTATCATCTTCTCCGAACATATCATTGTCTTCAGGTATGAATACAGTATCGACTTCAAGCGAAGAAAGCATCTCGAAGTCTTTCTCTCTCTGCCGGGGATATTTTTCAAAGTCTTCATTTCTGCCGAACTGAAGCGGGTTCACATATATGCTGACAACAGTTACGTCGTTTTCCTGCTTTGAGCGCCTGATAAGGCTTAGATGCCCGTCATGAAGCGCGCCCATAGTGGGCACGAACCCGATGCTCTGGTCGCTCACCCTGAGCAGCCTGCTCAATGAATGCATGTCTTTAACCTGATGGATTATCTGCATAAATAGAAATTAAATTGAAAACAGATTGTTAATATTTCTCTATCTCCTCCATCAATGTCTTGTAGAGGTCGCGCTCTTTTATCTTTTTAACTATCCGGCCGTGCTTAAAGAGTATGCCCACTCCTTTTCCGCCGGCGATGCCGATGTCAGCCTCTCTCGCCTCACCCGGGCCGTTAACTACACATCCCATTACAGCCACTTTTATCGGTTTTTTTATTTTAACAAGTCCTGCCTCTACTTTATCAACCAGCCCTCTCATATTTATTTCACACCTGCCGCATGTCGGGCATGAGATTATGTTTGGGCTCTCCTGCCTGATTTGAAGTGATTTGAGTATCTCATATGCAACCTTTACCTCCTCAACAGGGCCAGCGGTAAGTGAGACCCGCATTGTATCACCGATGCCTTCAGAGAGCAGTATCCCGAGGCCTATGGCGCTCTTGATAGTGCCTGAGAAGGCAGGGCCGGCCTCTGATATGCCTATATGGAGCGGATAGCGGAATTTCTTTGAAAAAAGCCTGTACGCATCAACAGTCGTCATCACATCCGATGCCTTGAGAGATATTTTGATGGCTGTGAATTCCAGATCCTCAAGGATCCTGATATGTTTTTTAGCGCTTTCAACAAGCGCCTCTGCGGTTGGATGGCCGTATTTTTTCAGAAGCTCTTTTTCAAGCGAGCCTGCGTTTACTCCGATCCTTATCGGCACACCTTTGTCCTTTGCGGCGCTGACGACTTCCCGCACTTTCAGCTTGCTGCCGATATTGCCGGGATTGATCCTCAGGCCATCTGCACCGTTTGCCATTGCCTCAAGCGCCAGCCTGTGATCAAAGTGGACATCTGCGATGAGCGGGATGCTGATCTTCCTTTTTATCGCTTTTATCGCCTTTGCCGCGTCTAAATCCAGAACCGCAACCCTGATGATCTCACAGCCTGCGGATTCGAGCTTTTTTATCTGAGACACGACGGAGGGAACATTCCTGGTGTCGGTCTTGGTCATGGACTGCACACTGACCGGGGCCCCGCCGCCTATCCTGAGATTGCCAAGTGTTATCTGTTTAGTTTTCAGCTTCTTTTCCGGTTTCTTCATCTATCGTCTTTACCGCAGCTTTTCTATAAAGCGCCACCGCCTCAACATGCTCTTCTCCGGTCTTTGAGAAGTAATGCGTCCCGTCGTTTTTGGATACAAAAAAGAGATAATCCACATCAGCAGGAAATAGAGCTGCCTTTATGGACTTGATTCCCGGGGATGCGATAGGCCCCGGCGGAAGCCCTTTAATCACATATGTGTTATATGGTGTTACATTTTTCAGATCCACGATCTTTGTCACACACCCGGCGCGTTCCGTTCCGTAATTGACGGTCGGGTCTGCCTGAAGTTTCATCTCTTTTTTGAGCCTGTTATGGTACACCGCAGATATAACAGCCCTTTCACTGTCAAGGCGCGCCTCACGTTCAATAATGGACGCAAGGGTCAGCACCTCATTTTCGCTCATCCCGGCCTCTGCTGCTCTGCTTCTTAATTTATCGTCGTATTTTTCCTTCAATCTGTCATGCATGATCTTTAGTATATCTTTTGGTTTAGCGCTTTTTGAGAAATTGTAAGTATCAGGAAATAAATATCCTTCAAGGCTCGGAGCCTTTATTCCGATAGAATTAATGAACACACTGTCATATACAAGCTTCCAGGATTCATCGTTGAAAAGCCCGGTATTTGCAAATGCTGCTTTAATATCGTTCAGGTCAGACCCTTCCGGGATGGTAATGGTATGTTCTATTATCTCACCTTCTCTTAATTTCCTGAAAATATCCAATGGGCTCATGGAAGTATTGAAGTTGTAATAACCCGCCCTCAGCCTTCTGTCTATAGCGGTCAGCCTGCCAAGGAAGAGAAGGATGCCTTTATTTTTTATAATGCCTTCTTTTTGCAGTATATTGAGGCTTTGTATGTAGCTGGATCCTTCGGGTATCTCAACTTGCTGCCATTTGTCATAAGAGGAGACGGGCGTCGAAATGTTCACATATGCGATGACAGCTGCAAGGATGGCCAGGTTAAGCAAGGCAAAGGCGAGTTCCGCAGATTTGAAGAAACGCTTCATCATCTCCCCTTGCTGTCAAGGTAATTTTGGAGGATAACTGTAGCTGCGACCTTGTCACGAAGGCCCTTTCGCTTCTTCCTTGAGACGTTTGACTCTATCAGCGCCTTTTCAGCTGTTGTGGTACTGAGCCTCTCATCCCAGAGAATTACGGGCAGTGATATCTCATTCTTTAACCTCTCTGCAAATTCCATGACCTTTTCACCCTGAGTGCCTATTGTTCCGTTCATCATCCTCGGCATCCCGACAACGACTGAGCCTATTTCCTCAAGGTAATCATCAATTATCTTCTTTATCTCCGGGATGGGGTCTTTGTTTTCAATCGTCTTCAGCCCGTTGGCTGTCATGCCTATGGCATCGCTGACAGCAACTCCGGTGCGCACATCTCCTACATCAAGACATAATACTCTCATTTGAATAGGATGCCAGAAACATGAGGAAAAGTAAACTTGATAATTATAAAATATTAATTATTTCAACAGGTTAGCGGGGGAAGGCCGGGATCAATGCGGTTACAGCTTGTCCCACAGGTCACTGATCTCTGACTCGGTCTTCTTCTTTTCGGTCTTCTTCAGGTCGTTATCAAGGTTTATCCATTTATCACAGCTGTCGGCATACTTTCTCAAAGCGCCTTCCATATTTCCGGTCCAGGCCGGGGGAGTTTTATAGGTAGGGAGTTCATCGCCTGACTTTGTCTCCCATTTGCTGTCGGCAAGGCCGTGCTTTATTAATAACCCGCCGACATGCCCCAGAAGGGTCTGAATATAATATTTCAGATGGTTATTGCGAAGGTCTGTGACAAGATTTATCCCGAACTTTCTATGAGAGCCTTCAGGAAGTTCTCCGCGGTGGAGCCACTTGTCTGTATTGACATGTTTTTCCACAAGCTCAGGCAGTTTTAAGAGAAGCTCATTAAGCTCTGTCTTTATCTTGCGCAGCCCGTCTTCGCCCATCTCCCTGGCAGTCTTTGCATTTGCGGTAAGGCCGCTCCTGACCATGTTCTTATACCATTCCGAAAGAAACTCTTCAGTGGCCTGCAGGAACTCTTTGCATGCGTCTTCCATTTGCAACTTGCAGTTTTCAATACTCTCTTCTGTCTCAGGGGTTTCAGCGCTGTGGTTTTCTATATCCAATATTATTACCTTCTATGTATGTTTTATTATTTTGCGCAAAATTATTATACGATATCTCCGGCTAAGAGTGTCAACAGAAGTATTAAAACAGGCGGGATGGAATGCGGTCAGGATTTTGTATAAGAGCAGTTCTATTTTTTCCTGATATTTTTTTCTAACATGACAAACTCCCTGCCTTCTTCATCATTGACCAGTTTGAAGAATGAGCAATTGGCGCAATCTTCAAATTTCATCGCAAATGTGCCCTGCACTCTTCCTTTGCAATAGGTGCCTGCAACGCTCCAGCAAAAACGGCCTGAAGCCGTACCTTTATTTACAGTATCAAACTTCTTCTCGGTCGTTGCCGGGCATACGCCTAATTCTTTAACCTTATCTCCGCCGGGCTGCCTGCCGCATTTCATGTATTCCCAGCAATTTAATCTCTTTTTCATAGGATCCTTTTTTTGAGGGTTTAATTAATTTATATCAAAATTTAATATTCAATGCAACTATGAATATTGCAGATTGGATGAAATATTATATAATCGATTCAGAAGGCATTCAGCTAAATCTGAGGAAGTCCATCGTGAGGGAAGGAAGCATTGTTCTATAAAAAACCGCTTTCCGGCAGGAATAAATTCCTGCTCGCACTTCTTGCAGCTGCTGTGATCATATCTATTGTACTCACTATTTTTGTAACAAGCCCCGCCTTCTTAAAAACCATTGCAGTATACGCCGGACGGTTCACCGGGATGCGCGTTGAGATAGGCTCCATTTCCATTCCGGAAAGAAACCGTCTTGTAATTGAACGCCTGTCTATTGAAAATGATAAAGACCGCTTCCGTCTTTCAGTGCCGTATGCCGAGATCAACTTCACTCTTGAAGGCCTGCTCAAAAAGAATATTGAAGGCCTCACCCTCAGAGATCCTGAGATGGCCGTTACCCTGAAAAAAGAGCCGCGGCGCAGGACATCCCTGCCTTTTACATTCAATGCCCTTTCTGTCAGCGGGGCTGATGTGACGGTCAATTATGAAGACAGTGAACCTCTGCATATCAGCCCTGTAACTCTCACCCTTATAAGACAGCCGGACGGGAAGTATGGCGACTTGCAGGGAAATGCGTTCATCAGCGGCCTCAACACAACAGTCTCCCTCGCGTCAGAGATAGACATGAAGACATTTGACTTTAATAAAATAAATATTGATGTATCACCAATAGATCTCAAGAGCGCATCTGCGAAATACCCCTTGTCATTGCTCAACCTGAAGCAGTTGCAGGGGGCCTGCAGTTTAAGCATGGAGATGGAGAGAGAAGATAAGGGGAGCGATATGGTATTGCAGGCAGAGGCGCTTCTTGATAATTTATCTTTCAGCTCAGAAACTCTCGGGATAAACCTGGGTGGCTCGCCGTTAAAAATATCGGCAAATGGCAAGTATCGCCCAAGCATTGATTCCGCAGAGATAGAGTCTGCTTCTGCTGATCTTGCAGGCCTGAGCATCCTGAAACTTTACGGAACCATCGGGCATATAAGCGACGGGCCGCCTGATATGCGCATTACGGCGGACATGAAGAGCATCCCTCTAAGAAAGATCAAGAGCCTGCTATACGCTCCGGGAGCAGCATGGCTTGCAAAAACAGATGCGGATGGAACTCTAAGCGCAGATGTGACCGTATCAGGCAGCTATACTCTTCCGCAGCTTCAGGGAGTTCTTGCAGTTCAGGGCAAAACGCTCTCCATTGAAAATACCACGCTTCAGTCTTTCTCAATAAAGTTCCCTTTTGAATATCAGGATAAATTATTGCTTGTAAATAGGGCATTGATACAGGCAGGCAGCGCGGCTGTTTTCCGTAACGGTAAAGAGTATTTCACCGAGAGCAACATACTCATCAAAGGCGACATGGAGGCAGATATCAACGGGCATCTCTTTAAAGCAAAGAACCTTCTGATCGATGCCGGTTATTTAAAAGGGCTTTCAGCCTCTGCGGATATTTCAACAGCCGAGCCGGTCACAATTAATGCAGACCTGAACTATAACTCTGCCGATCTCGGAGAAGTATCGGAAATATCCCTTCACGGGTTTTTCAAAAAGAATGGCTATACTCTCACAGGCTCAGGAGCGCTGAAGATGACGGGTAAAATAATTATTCCGAAAAACAGTGCGTCTCAAATATCAGGGGCTGCGGTGGTAGAGTTTGCAAATGCCGGGCTCTCGTCTGCGGACGGATCCGTAATCTGTGAAGGTATGCGGATGAACGCGTCAGCAAGATTTGAGTCTTCCCTGCCGGACGGCCCGGTTTCCTTCACTGCGGAGGCCGAAGCAGGCGGATTTGAACTTCTTGCTGGAAAGTTCTACGGCAGCTTCACGGACAGGCCGCTCGCACTTTCCGCTTCAGGAACATATACGGGACAAAGTGATGCCCTGCGTATAATCGAAGCAAAGACAGGACTGCCGGGCATCGGAGAAATTGTTCTGTCCGGTACGATATCGGATATTTCAAAGTCGCCATACTTTGACGCGTCTGTGCATGCCGCAGACATATCAAACAGTGAGGCATTTGATTTCTTTGTGCGTGAAACCTTTCAGGAACAGATCCCCGTTCTCGCCCGTCTTAAAGTCAGCGGGCGAAGTTCCACGAGCCTTAATGTCAAAGGAACGAAAGAAAGCTTTACTCTAAACGGAGATCTGCGAGTTGAAGATATGAATATATCTGCAGGGCCAAAAGAGAGTTATATTCGGGGCGTGCAGATATCACTCCCTGTGAATCTTTCATACCCGGAACCTCTCCATGAAGGGGAAGTTGAAAAATTCGGCACAATACTCATTAAAGACCTCTCATGGCCTGCGCTCAAGTTGAACGATATTGTGATATCGCCTTCACTCTGGCAGAATGATATCGTCTTCAGAGACGATATCAAGATACGGTTGTTCGGCGGAAATGTTGTGCTTAAGAATATCTCATACGGCAGCATCTTCGGAAAGACACAACAGCTGCTGCTCTCCATTGACATTCAAGATATCGACCTTGAAAAAGCAGGCACCGCCCTTGCATTGCCAAAATTCAGCGGAAGCCTCTCAGGGTCTATTCCAAAGGCCCGTTTCTCAGGCAACACGCTCTTCACAGAAGGAGAGATGGCTCTGGAACTCTTTGGCGGGAGATTGAGGATACATGACCTGTCCGCGGATAATGTCTTCAGTCCCGCACCTTCTTTTAAGGCAGGTATGAAATTCAGTGAGATCGACCTCGGCAAGCTGACAGCTACCTTTGATTTCGGGCATATTTCCGGTATCATGCGTGGTGAAATAAGCGAGCTTGTGATAGTGAACGGAGAGGCTGAACATTTCAGGGCGTCGCTTGAGACATATAAAAAGAAAGGGGTCAGGCAGAAGATAAGCGTGGAGGCATTAAAAAAGATATCGATCCTCGGGACCGGCACATCAACATCCATTCTTGACAGGGGGATATATCAGCTCTTCAAAGAGTACGGATATGAAAAGATCGGGTTCAGCGCGTATCTGAAGAATGATAACCTCCAGCTCTTCGGGATCGAAGACGGGGGGGGCAGGAGATATCTTGTCAAAGGGAGCCTTCTGCCTCCCAAGGTAAATGTGATAAATTTCAACCAGAACATCTCTTTCAAGGAGATGGTCGGCAGGTTGAAGAGGATTACAGCGGCTGAGAAGTGATCAAGTGCGGAATGACATTTTATATAATTAAATAAACTTTATTGTGGCAGTTGATCAAGAAATGTCTTATAATTTTACTAAATCATTATCAGGAGGCTTAACCATGAAAAAGATATTGCTCAAAAGATCGGTTCTATGTTCTCTGGTCTTCTTTATTTCGTCCTGCGTAACCATAAATATCTATTTCCCTGCGGCTGCCGTTGCGGAGGCTGCGGATAAGATAGTGGAAGAGGTATGGGGCGAGAAGAACAGGCAAAAACAGGAAGAGCAGCAGAAGCTGGATGAACAGAAGAAGCAGAATGAACCGCAGAGCATGATACAGGATGATTCAGGATCCTTATTCTCATTCTTCGGGCCTTCATCTGCTTATGCCCAGGATGCTGACATTAATATCACAACTCCCGCGATCAGGGCTTTGAAAGAATCCATACAAGAGCGGTCAGCCTCCATCAAGCCATTCATGGAGAGCGGAAATGCCGGGATCTCCCGTGACGGGCTGCTTGCCGTGCGCAACACCAGCGGATTATCTTTAAAGGACAAGGCTGCGCTTACCCGACTTATTGAGGCTGAGAACAGTGACCGTGAAGCGCTCTATGCGGAGATTGCAAAGGCCAATAACTTCACGCCTGAGAAGATACCTGATGTTAAGAAGATATTTGCGGAAAGCTGGATCAAGAATGCCAAACAGGGCTGGTGGATCCAAGGTCAGGACGGAAGCTGGGAACAGAAATAAAAAGCAACTGCATATTTACCAAAAAGAAAGGCCAGCCTATGAAGGCTGGCCTTTTTCTTTTTTTAATGGTGGGCCGTGCAGGATTCGAACCTGCGACCCGCTGATTAAGAGTTTTAAAAGGTCAAAACACCCGCAAAGCCTTATCACGCCTGACTCCGCTAAGTATCTTGATTTCATCAACAAAAGATTTATGGAGGTTCATTGATGTTTATTGAACACTCTGCATATTCGTGTCTGTGTGGCACTTGTATGGACACCCATAAAATTGAGGTTGCGATATGACAGAGAAATCATTTAAAAAGAAGTTTTCTGATTTGATAAAAAAATAACAAATGAAAGACGTATTCCTTACATATAAAGACCTTGCTGAAAGATGGAAGTTTCCTATCAATACTCTTCGTATATGGAAGCATGAGGGTAAATTGAAAGCTGTCAAATTTGGCAGGTCTGTAAGATTTCCTCTTGCTTATATTCTCGAACTTGAGTCAAAGGGTTTTGTTTAATGATTGTCCATAAATGGAATAAGACTCGGAACTGTTTTATGCATTATGTTCGTCTGCGTGATGAACATAATAAAAGGCGTTTGTTTCCGCATGGTCACCCATCTATTAAATTAGCTGAACAGTATGAAATAAAACTTAAGAATGAGATCGCTGAAAAGAAGATGTTTCCTGAAAGGTCTTTTATACAAATCAAGTTTAAAGATTTTATTCCTGATTACCTTAAGAAACATGCCTCAAGAAAAAGGTCTGAAAGAGATTATATTAGTGTCTGCAAAAAGCTTGTTAAATATTTTGGTGATTCTTTACTGCATCAGATAACACGCTATCATATTGAGTCTTATCAGTCTGATAGATCAGGACAGGTCGGCGTCTGTATGGTCAATAGAGAAATCAATATCTTAAAGGGTGTATTTTCTAAGGCTATTCAATGGGGTTTTCTTAGAGATAATCCTGCAAAGGGCATTAAGCTTGATAAAGAAAAACCTCGTGGTAGATATTTACCGATGGATGAAAGAAAACAACTCATTGATGCTTGTTCAAAATTACCTAAGGCTCACTACATGAAATCATTAGTTATCTCTGATATGCAATCCGGACTTAGGAAAAAAGAAATCCTTAATCTTAAGTTGAAACATATTGATTTTGATGCAAATAAGTTATGGGTAGAAGATGGAAAGGGCGGAAAGAGCAGGGCGGTGCCTCTAACTGATACGGTCAGGGATGAATTATTTTTGCTTCAAGATAAGAAAAGGGGCGAATACGTTTTTCATGATTCTTATGGCAGGCCCTTCAAAGATATTAAGAAGGCATTCAATCTTGCTGTAAAGATGGCAGGTCTTAAAGATGTAAGGTTCCATGATCTGAGAAGAGTCTTTGCTACTGATTGCGTATTGATGGGTGTGTCACCAAATGTATTGCAAAAATGGATGGGGCATGAGCTGATAACCACGACTAATAAATACTATGTGGCAACACCAGAGAGCTTCGAGCAGGATGAGATAAAGAAATTAGAGAAGTTTAGTGGCACCTATATGGACACCTCGGAAGAAGTGTCTACAGTTAAAACCTCGCAACCTCTTGAAAATAATGGTGGGCCGTGTAGGATTCGAACCTACGACCCGCTGATTAAGAGTCAGCTGCTCTACCAACTGAGCTAACGGCCCTGCAAAATACGAAATTATACTATAAGCCTTGTCTTTTTTGGCGCGCCTGAGAGGATTCGAACCTCCGACCCTCGGCTTCGGAGGCCGATGCTCTAATCCACTGAGCTACAGGCGCTACCGAATCAAAAAACTAATGAACTACCTCGCAGCAGAGCTGAACGAGGTATCAAAAACTTACTGCTCAAACAAGACTAACTGCTTATTATTATAAATTCTCTCATACTCTTTTGGATTTCGCCCTTGATTCTTCACATAGTTCATTATTGTCTCTTCTCATCATATCAGATCGCAGCAGAGCTGCGGGGAATTAGACCCTAAGAGATTAACTCTAAACTGCTGTTTTAAAAATTGGGGTGAGTGACGGGGATTGAACCCGCAACCCTCTGAACCACAATCAGATGCTCTGCCGACTGAGCTACACTCACCATAAAACAAATTAATTATTCAGGGAAACCTGACTACTATTCTTAACTATAAAACCGAAATTTTCAACTATTGTACTAAACTTTAAGCTCTGATGATTCTGAGTTATATGATCTCAATGGTGCGCCTGAGAGGATTCGAACCTCTGGCCTACTGCTTAGAAGGCAGTTGCTCTATCCGACTGAGCTACAGGCGCTCTTTATAATTGGTCGGGGCGGAGGGATTCGAACCCCCGGCATCCTGCTCCCAAAGCAGGCGCGCTACCAGGCTGCGCTACGCCCCGTACAATTTATTATGAACGGTTATTATACTAAATAACGCATCAAAAAAGAGCAAATGCCGTAAGAAGAAGCTAAATTGACTTAACATATCAAATACTATATAGTTTTTTTACCATGAATCCCTCTGTTAAAACAGCGGATTTTCTCGTAATAGGCGGAGGGGTTGCCGGCTTAAGGGCAGCCATCGAACTTGCATCTTCAAAAGGCAGCATCATCGTCCTTACAAAAGACAAACCGACCGAGAGCAGCACCGAGTATGCGCAGGGCGGGATAGCCGTCGCTCTCAGTGATGAGGATGAGATAGGCATTCACTATGATGACACCATCAAGGCGGGTGACGGGCTGTGCGACGCAGAGGCCGTAAAGGTCATGGTTAACGAGGGGCCTGACCTTATCCTTGACCTTATATCCTGGGGCGCGGAGTTTGACAAGGACGGGAGCAAGCTTGATTTCTCGCGTGAGGCTGCGCACTCAAGGAAGAGGATACTTCACTCCCACGGTGATTCAACCGGCAAAGAGATAGAACGCACCCTGATCAATAAAGTCCGCACATTCCCTTCGATCACAAGATATGATTTTTCATTTACTCTTGACCTGATCATAGCTGACAACAGGTGTGTGGGCGCAAGGGTTCTGAGAAAGGGCGAGATAGTAGATATCTACGCAAAGGCGGTTGTGCTTGCAACAGGCGGGGCAGGGGAGCTTTTTGCAGGAACCACGAATCCCTCTATCGCGACCGCTGACGGGATGGCCATAGCCTACAGGGCAGGCGCATTGCTGACTGACATGGAGTTTATTCAGTTCCATCCGACAACGCTCTTTTATCCTTCAGCTCCGCCGTTTCTGCTGAGCGAGGCGATGAGAGGCGAAGGCGCCGTGCTGAAGAACATAAAAGGCGAGAGGTTCATGCATTTATATCATGAGCTGGCTGAGCTTGCGCCAAGGGACGTAGTAAGCAGGGCGATAGTATCAGAGATGGTCAATACAGAGGCAAAGCATGTCTTTCTTGATATCTCTCATCTTGACCATAATTTTATCAAGAAGCGCTTTCCGCAGATATATAAGACATGCCTCAGCTTCAACATAGATATTACAAGGGAGATGATTCCGGTAACTCCTGCTGCGCATTACATTATGGGCGGGGTGAAGACCGATCTCAACAGTGAAACAAGTATTAAAGGCCTCTTTGCCGCCGGTGAGGTTGCGTGCACAGGAGTTCACGGCGCTAACAGGCTTGCCTCAAACAGCCTTCTTGAAGGCCTTGTATTTGGGACGAGGGCAGGCAGGGCCGCGCTGAAGTATGTGGATACTGCCGGATATGCCGAGTCAGAGCATCCTATTGACAGCCTTCCTTTGATGCCGGATACAGCCAAGCCTATTGATACGGAAAAGATAAGGTATTCTCTCAGAAAGGTCATGTGGGAAAAGGTCGGCATAATCAGGTGCAATGAATCATTGAGCATCGCAAAGGAGCATCTGACTAAATGGGCATTTGTTCTGGATGCGCACTTCAGCGGCAGGAGGGAGCTTGAGCTGAAGAACATGCTGACATCTGCGGATATTATTGTTAATTCCGCCCTTTTCAGAAAAGAGAGCATAGGCGCCCACTTCCGGTCCGACTTCAAGGTAAGAGGGCAGAAGTGGAACAGGCATACCGCATGCCGCAAGGATGAAGGAATCTTCTGGATAGGGCAGGGAGAATGACCCGCTTGGCCTGCTTCTGATCTATTCTTTTGCCTTTGTTTTTACAGGGGCATAGTTATTATCAAGCTTATACGCCTCGTCAAAGTACTTCCTTGAGTTGCTGAAGTCCTTAAGCTTGTAATAGGCATAACCGATAAAGTAGAGTTGTTCCGGAGCCGGGTTCCCGGCAGATGCCTCCTGCATAAGCACTATCGCCTGCGCCATCTTCCCCTGATAATAGTATGAGTATGCTTTTTTCATAAGATCTTCGTCCGCCCTGCATATAGAAGCTGAAAGAAGCAGCAATAAGATTGTGAAAAGTAATTTTTTCATTTAATCCTCCATCCCGCCCTGAACGGATTCGGGCGTTGTTTTTTTAAGTTCCTCTTTCTGCATAATGATCTTCTCTCTGGAAATGCCTGCTGAATAACCGGTCGGCACTGTGCCTTCCTTAAAGAATTCTACCAGTTTTTCAGTATCATTTGTAGCAAGAAGCCCTGTCACAGGGTCTATGACGGCTGTGACTATACCGTCAGGGACCGGGAAAGGCCTGGCGCTTTCGCTTAAGGGGATGGCCTCCTTCATGAAATCTACCCACACAGGAAGAGCAGCTTTTGAACCTGTTTCTCTCTTACCGAGCGTCTGACGGTCATCAAAACCTACCCATACCCCGGCTGCCAGATCCGGGGTGTAGCCTACGAACCACGCGTCTATATAATCGTTTGTTGTGCCGGTCTTTCCTGCTGCCGGCCTGTTAAGCGCCTTTGCCCGCATGCCTGTGCCGTAGTTGACGACATCTTCAAGCATTGATGTCGCAAGAAAAGCGGTCTGAGAAGTTATCACCCTTGCGCCGTTTGGCCTGTTGCTCTCGATCGTGTTCCCGTTTGCGTCAATGATATATTTTACGGCGATAGGCTCCATTCTGACCCCGTCATTGGCAAATACCGAGAATGCCGAAGTTATCTCTACTGGGGTCAGGCTCAGGCTGCCGAGCGCGAGCGTAAGGTCGCGGGGAAAAGGCCCGTTGAGGCCGAGAGAGTTCATGAAGTTTACAGCCTTTTCTACGCCTATATCCTGAAGAAGTTTTATCGTTATTATATTTCTTGAGTGCGCGAGCGCGTCTCTCAGCCGTGTTGCCCCGTTATATTTATTATCGTAGTTTCCCGGTTTCCAGTCGCCTAACTCCGCGTTCTCAAACACGATAGGCTCATCAATGATCACGCTTGCGGGTGTATAGCCGTTATCCATGGCAGCCGCGTAGATAAGCGGTTTTATAACAGAGCCTGCCTGCCTTTCGGCGAAGATAGCCCTGTTGAACTCGCTTTTGCTGAAGTCATATCCTCCGACGATCGCCCTGATATAGCCGGTTGAAGGCTCCATCGCTATCACCGCGCCCTGTACACGCGGTTCCTGCTCAAGTTCAAATACAGGTTCATTCTTCCATATCGTTTTTACCTTGACCATTATTATATCGCCGGGTTTAAGTATCTTGTTAAGCTTCAGGTCCCTGAACTCTTTGATCGTCTTTCCTTTCTGGTCTATGAGCCTTGCGGCCCATTCCGCATCTTTGAGCAATAGCCTGCCGATTATCCCTTTTGCTTTAACCGCCGCCTCCTGCTCAGTTACCTTTAGGACTACGCCGGTCATGATGTCCCCGGCCTCCATAATCACCTTATCAAATGTCTCCCTATCCTTGAGCTCTTTTGCGAAATCAAGATCTTTCTGCCCGAGTGCCCCTCTGAAGCCCTGCCTTTTATCGAGATCTTCAAGCCCTTTTTGAAGGGCTTTGACCGCTGCTATCTCCATATCCTTATTCAAAGTGGTATAGACCCTGAGGCCGCCTTTATAGACCATCTCTATGCCGTATTTATCCTCAAGGTATTTCCTTATATATTCAAGAAAATAGTTCGGGGTATACCCTGCGGACCTGACACTTGAGAGGTGAAGCGGCTGTTTGTAAGCCTTATCCATTTCTTCCCGGCTTATATATTTCTCCTTGAGCATCCTGCTCAGGACGGTATACTGTCTCTGCTTTGCCTTGTCCAGATTGCTGTAAGGGGAATAAGTGCTGGGCGCCTTTATAAGTCCGACTATAAGGGCGGATTCCGCGAGGTCAAGGTTGGATACAGGTTTACCAAAGTATGTTTTTGCCGCCATCTTTACGCCGTATGCGCCATGTCCAAAATATACTTTGTTAAGATAAAGCTCAAGTATCTCTTTCTTTGTAAGATTCTTCTCAATTTTGAAGGCGAGAGCGACCTCCTTAAGCTTTCTAAGCACTGTTTTTTCAGGTGTTAGAAAGAGAACCTTTGCAAGCTGCTGCGTTATGGTGCTGGCTCCCTCTTTTATCCTGCCTGCGATCACATCCTTTGCCAATGCCCTTAAGATAGCTATGTAATCAATGCCCCTGTGAACCCAAAAATTGGAATCTTCGACTGAGACAAGCGCCTGCACTAAATGTTCAGGCACCTCGCTTATAGGCGCGTGTATGCCTTTCTCGATCTTTAATTCGCCTATAATAGTGTCATCGTCGGCGTATACTTTTGTCCCGTTGGCAGGCGCGTATTTTTTGATCTCTTCTATGTCAGGGATGCCTTCAAGCACGGCGAGATAAGCGCCTATGCCCAGGCCGAGGCCTAAAACGAAGAGGATGATAATTGTCCTGAAGAGAATGCGTTTCATAACAAAGAATTATAGTCTTGATGCTGAATGAGAGTCAATTTCCCCCTCGTTACTTCATCCGCGTCTCTTGTATAATTAACAATGATTGACATCATCAAGATAATATCGGTTCTCGTCATTATGGTGGTTCTCCTGAAGAGAAAGTGGAACCTCGGTGTCGTGATGTCTCTCTCGTCAGTTATCCTCGCATTTCTGTATCTGCTTGCGCCGCTCGATTTTCTAAAGGCCTTCTACGCCGGCAGCACGGATAAGACAACGATCAGCCTTATCACAGCGCTCATTCTCATCAGGATATTTGAGAACGTCATGCGGCAAAACGGCATCATGCAGCAGATGATGGATTCTTTCAGGGGGATGGTCATGGACAGGAGGGTACTCATGGCGTCAATGCCCGCGCTTATCGGGCTGCTGCCATCAATGGGCGGCGCGCTCTTTTCAGCGCCCATGGTGGATGAGGCGTCAAAGAACATCGACGTCTCCCAGGAGAAGAAGGCGTTCATAAATTATATGTTCAGGCATCCGTGGGAGTTCATGCTCCCTCTCTACCCCGGTGTGATCCTCGCGTCTGCCATTACATCATATTCGCTGAGACAGATTATGTTCGCCAATCTGCCATATGCCTTGTGCCTCATGATAGGAGGAACCTTGTGGGGGCTGAAAGGAATCGGGAGGCAGAGAGAAGGATTTAAAAAGATCTCGCGTGCCGGGCTTGTGAGCTTTATCCCTTTGTCAGCCATTCTGGTCATGGTAATAATCTTCCATATGAATTTATCAATATGCCTCAGCCTTGTGATCGTCAGCATGTTCGTTGTCTTCCGGTATTCGATAAAAGATATATTGCAGACTTTAAAAAAAGGCTTTTCATGGGAGATAGTTCTGATAATACTCGGCGCCATGACCTTCAAGGCGGTCTTGAATAATTCAGGCGCGGTAGTGAACATAAGCAGATTCTTCACTGAAGAAAACATCCCTGTCCTGCCGGTGCTCTTCTTTCTGCCGTTTATCTATGGGCTCCTCACAGGACTTACTGTCGGATTTGTCGGCAGCACCTTTCCGATCATCCTGGGGCTGGATGGCGTGCATCATATCGGAGCTATCTCTTTTGCGTTCGCATCGGGATATGTCGGTGTGCTCCTCTCGCCTGTGCATCTCTGCCTTGTGCTGACAAGGGAATATTTCAAAGCGTCAATGAACATGATCTACAGAAATACCATTAAAGTATGTGTGCTGATAATGGTTGTCGCGCTGATTGAGTATTTCGTATCCAGCCGTTACTGGCAGTGACCTGACAAAGGGGGCTTTTGCTAATCTATAATAATTAGCTTCAGGAAGAGGTAATATTATCAATATATTTAACAGGAGAATAAATATGGAAGATACCAAAATCGCATTGTTTAAGGGCAAGAAGATCAGAAAGACAATTCATAATGATGAATGGTGGTTCTCGGTTGTTGATGTTGTAGCAGCACTGACGGATAGCGTAAATGCAAGAGACTATTGGTTTAAAATGAAGATACGAGTCAAAGAAGAAGATGGATTTGAACCGTCGACAATTTGTCGACAGTTTAAATTGCAAGCTCCAGATGGAAAAATGCGTGAGACTGATTGTTCTAATACTGAAGGCATTTTCCGTATCATCCAGTCTATCCCTTCGCCCAAGGCAGAACCATTCAAACGTTGGCTTGCCAAAGTCGGGTATGAAAGGATACAGGAGATTGAAAACCCTGAACTTGCCACTAAAAGAACAAGAATGCTTTACAAACTCAAAGGCTATTCAGATGACTGGATTGAAAAAAGGATGCGCGGAATAGCTATCAGAGAAGAGCTGACTGATGAATGGAAAGAGCGGGGAGCAAAAGAGGAGAAGGACTATGAGATTTTGACGGCTGAGATATCCAAAGCCACTTTTGGAGTAACACCGGGTGAGTATAAGAATCTCAAAGGCTTAAAGCGTGAAAACCTGCGGGACCATATGGATGATTTTGAACTGATCTTTAACATGCTTGGGGAGAGGTCTGCCACGGAGATTCACCGCAATGAAGATTCACAAGGCATGAACAAACTTAAATCAGATGCTAAAGCCGGAGGGGATATTGCCGGTATTACTACGAACACATTATACGCAGCGAACCTGAATTAAATAAAATACGTGAATACATTATCAACAATCCTTTAAACTGGGAGACAGATGAAAATTTCAAGTAATATTCAATCCTTCTCTTTAATCTCAACAAACCTGTACTGCCCGCGTGTCATGAGATAATCGGTCAGCGCCTCAAACTCCCAATCCTCGAATTTGAACTTCGGCATCCTCACATCCGCTTTTATCTTCTGCGGGTCTTTAAGCCATTGCTCGATCCATTCCCTTTTTAACGTGCTTGCAATGTCAGTATGGTCAGGGCCAACTTTGCCGCCCTGTCCATTTAGTGTGTGGCAGGCAACGCATCCGAAGATATCATGATAAAGTTTTTCTCCGTCATTGATCTCTTCCGCTTGCGCTTCTTGCTTGGGCTCGAAATTGTACGGATATGACACACCTGAAAGAGATGACAGATATTCGATTATGCCATTGCTCTCTTTTTCAGACAGATTAAAATCAGGCATGCGCGCCATGAGTATCCCTTCAGGCCTTATCTTGACAGGAGCTTTTAAAAAACCTGACAGCCATTCCGGCCTCGCCTTTTTCGCCTCTTGTGTGAGGTCCGGGCCGACAACTCCGCCTACATTATTTATCTTATGGCAGCCGGTGCAGTTGTACTTTTCTAACAGCCTTTTTCCCTTGGATTCAGCAGCCTCATGGTCAACCAGCACGCGCTTATATTTTTGAGGGATATCATTATCCTTGATGCTGATGAGAAATGTGACAAGCGCATCTGTCTCTTCATCGTTTATATTGAAGTCCGGCATCTTTGTGACGATCTTGTCAGTGGCAAATCTTCCCGGCTCTTTAACCTTGATCTTCAGCCAGTTGATGAGGTTCTTCTCAATACCGTTTATATTGCTGAAGACGAGTTCGGCGACACGCTTTTCTCCTATACCGTCAAGTTCAGGCGCGTTATTCTCAAAAGTGAGTTTCTCTATCTCATGGCATCCTCTGCATCCGAGTTCTTTGACCAGTGTTCTGCCTTTCTCGATATTGTCTGAAAGTTTCCCCTCACTACTCTTTTCTAAAGAGGGGAACACACCCCTAACCCCTCTTATTAGAGGGGAATTTAATTCCCCCTTGTTCAAGGGGGAAACAGGGGGATTTTGTATATTATGTTTTTCTTTTTTCAAACTCATGAGATACTCAGTGATGGCAGGGATATCTTTCTCTGGTATCTTGAAGTCCGGAATTATCGTCCTGGGATCATAAGATTTCGGGTTCTTTAAAAACTGCAAGAGCCAATCTAATTTAACTTTATTCCCGATATCAGAAAGGTCAGGGCCGAAGGCTGTGCCTTTTTCATTGATCTTGTGACAGCCGAGGCAGCCGAGGGAGTTGACGAGGGTTTCACCCTCCCCCTTGCCCATTCTTAAATTAACACCCCCGCCTTCGGCACCCCCTCTTAGCTTAAGAGGGGGGAGGGGGGAGTTACTCATTAAATAATCCGCGACATAACCGATCTCTTCATCGCTCAGCCGGAAGCGCGGCATCTTTGAATCAGGCAGATAATCCTGTGGATCCTTCAACCATGATCGCAGCCACTCTCCGCTGACCTTGCTGCCTATCAAGGTCAGGGCAGGGGCGATGCGCTCCGGCCTTTCATATCCTGAAAGTTTGTGACATCCGATACAGTTTTTTTCCATAAAGAGCCTTCTGCCCTGAATAAACTTCTCAGCCCCCGGAAAAGAAATATCAAGCGGCATATCATTGTTTATCAGGTGGCATTTCACACAGGACGAATGTGACTGAGCGCCTCTCAGTATCGGCCTTGTCCAATTCTTCTCTTCACCATGCGCAGCCTCTGCTGTCAACGCTTCACCCTGTCCTTCATGGCAGATGACGCAGCCGAACCTTTCAATAGGATGCTGCTTCAGGTAATCTCCCGAATGGGTCTTGAACGGCTGTTCTTCATTGGCGAATTTGATATCATCCGCGCCCTGATGACAGGTGGTGCAGCGGTCTGTTATACCAAGGTCCCGGAGCCATATCTGATTGATCCCTGCGCCTCCTGATCCGCGCTGATATTCTTTCCACGGCCGGTTGTATTCTGCGTAGAGCGCCCAGAGAGTGACACCGAGAAGGGCGGAACAGAATAGGGCTATCAATGCAATTTGATTAGTTTTTAATTGCATTAGTTTTTAGTCATTCCGGCTTGTCCGGAATCGTTTCACAAAGAAGATTCCCGACGCGCTTCGCTTGCGGGAATGACATGCTTTTGAGTGATTGCGATATTCATAAGAAAAACTCATACATTAAACCAGGGCGTAACAAGTACATATTTAATATTGAAGACAAGCCGTAGGAATATCTTTATCGGGACAGCGTACATCAACAGAAGTGAAATCATAACTATCATGTATCTGAAAGCGCCTAACTTTTTGCAGAAATTTTTCCCGTACAAATATGGAAGCAGCATTCCCAACCCAAAATAAATAATCAGGCTTGCAACGCCTGCTTCAGTGCTTAGGCTCCACAAACTCTCTTCTGTCACCTTGAGTGCCTCCCATGACTCCCACGGCCAGTATAACTGCCAGTTCGGCCCCCTGAAGAAATACCCCGCCAATATCAAAAGCCACCACATGGAGAAACCGAAGATGAAATTCAGAACGGCGAACTTTCGGATGGTGAATGAATACCTGCCGCTTCCTTCCGGGTTGTTGTCGAGATAAGGGATCATCATCAGACATAAGACGATTATTATCGGTATCATGACGCCTGCTATCCAGGGATCGAAGTAGACGAGCAGCTCCTGCAATCCCACAAAATACCACGGCGCTTTCGAAGGATTCTCAGATATGCCGGGCGATGCCATCTCAAGCAGAGGCGCGTTTACAAGCAGCGCCCATACCATCAGAATAACCGTCAATGCAACGGCTGTTAAGAACTCCATAATGACCAGATCAGGCCAGACATATTTTGAATGTGTCTCTCTCTTGTTCATAGCGGCCTTGATATACCTCCGTCCTTTCTTATCCTCCAGAAATGAACTGCCATAAAGATAATGCCGATAACAGGCAGCAGTACGATGTGCATCACATAGAATCTCAGGAGCGCGTTTGTCCCTATCTCCGTCCCTCCGAGTATCATGAAGCGGATGTCGTTATATTTGTTGACGAGTGAAAAAGGCCCTTCATTTCCAAGCAGAGGCGTCGCGCTTATCATGTTCGTACCGACAGTGACCGCCCAGTATGAGAGCTGGTCCCACGGCAGAAGATATCCTGTAAAGCTGAGCAGTAAAGTGACGACAAGCAGTACAACTCCAACCACCCAGTTGAACTCGCGGGGCGGCTTATACGAGCCGGTGAGAAATACCCTCAGCATATGAAGGATAACGGTGGTCACCATAAGATGCGCTGCCCAGCGGTGGATATTTCTGAGGATGACGCCGAAAGGGACATCGAACCTGAGATATCTCATGTCAGTATACGCGTATTCAGTTATGGGACGGTAATAGAACATCAATAGTAATCCGCTTATCACTTCAACCAGAAAAAGAAAGAATGTCATGCCCCCGAGGCACCATGTAAAACGTATCCTGAATGCGTGCTCCGGCATCTTCACAGGATGCAGATGCAGAAATACGTTAGACCTTATCTGAAGAACCCTGTTCTTCTTTGTGTCTTCGTAATCGTGACGGAATATGGATCTGTAGATACGCGAATCTTTAATTCTGTTCAAGAAACTTATTTTAGTCTTCAATCTCATTATCCGGTCAGGCAAACAATATCTTCTTTGTCAAAAAGAAGATCGCGACAATAATGATGCCGCCTAAAACTTTCTGCATAGTTGAAGGAGATAATTTAAAGGAGCCCATGTATGATCCGAGGCTTCCCCCGATCAATACCGCAATTATCAGAGGGAGAAGCTGTGCGATATCGATAGGATGCTCCTGCAGCCGTGCCGCTAACCCGGAGAGAGAATTAACCCAGATGAATATCACGCCGCAGGCTGCGGCCTCTTTCTCAGAGCCCAGCCCTAAGATGATTATCAATGGAACAAGGTATATCCCGCCGCCGATCCCGACAATTCCCGCGATAAGCCCGAGGAGCGCTCCGGCGATCAATGAAATGATGAGTTTCTGCCTGCTGCTTAAATTTAATTTTATCGTTGTATCCTTGAAGAAATATATGCGCAATGCAACAAGGATCAGGGTGATCAGGAGTATCCACGAGAAGATCTCTTTCGGCAGCCTCAGTGATCCGCCGATATAAGACATTGGAACGGATGAGATAAAGAACGGAAGGATAAGGCGGATGCGCGCATGTTTGTTCCGGATAAAGTTGAAGCTTCCGGCTGAAGTAACAATGATATTGAGTATCAGGGATATCGCAGGAATGGCCAGAAAGCTCACCCCGAAGATAGCCATTAAAGCGGTGAATGACGACCCTCCGCCCAGGCCGACTGATGAATAGGCTAAAGCCACTATGAAAAACAGGAAAGCAAGAAAATAAGTTGATATTATTAGTTCGTCCATAAGTTCATTATCACTGAGATCATACCTCAATGTACACCCCGGGCTTATCAAAATCCTTAAATGTATAAGTCCTGCTCTTGTCAATGGATATAACCTTGTTGTCATCAATAGATATTCCCAGACGGTCAAGCGGCCTTGGCGCGGGCCCTGCGAAGTTCACTCCGTCAGCGTGATACCGGCTGCCGTGGCATGGGCATTTAAATACCTTGTCATCGCTGAACCAGTTGGGTGTGCACCCTAAGTGCGTACACTTTGCCTGTATTGCGTATAAACGGTTCTTCTCCCTGACTATCCAGACCGCATGCTCTTTCTTCCACATCTCATAAACCTGAACCTCTGTGGTTTTATCTTCAGAAAGAAATTCATCGGGCTTGCCGATCTTAAATACTGACGGCGCTTCGAAGAGCACCCTCGGAAAGAAGAACCTCACTGCTGCAATCGCTGAAATTCCCAGGCTAATAAAGAACGAGCCTATGCCTATTATCTTGAGGAATGAGCGGCGGGTGATGTCGGTGTTGTGAATGTCTGTAGTCATTGCTAATCCGTTTTAAGTCTGTCATTCCGGCTTGTCCGGAATCTTCCCCTCTAAAAAGAGGGGTAAGGGGTGTGTTTTATCTCAACATCCCCCTGTATCCCCCTTTGTTAAGGGGGAATAAAAAGCCGGAATGACAAATGGGAAAGGGCGAGTCTGCGACTCGCCCTTTTTTTCAAAGTCTAAACTCTATTCTTATACTTTCACAATATTCACCGGCACCATCCTGTCCCACTCTGCCAGCTTCGGATCCGCCTTTTCACTTGTGACCATATTCGGCGTGCCCTCGGTCTTTGGATAAAGAGCCATGACATCCACAACTCCCGGAGTGGTCAGGTCAGTTACTTTGGCAACGGCCTTCATGCTGCCGTTCCTGGAATTCAGGGTGACCCAGTCGCCGCTCTTTATTCCCATCGTTTTTGCATCGTCAGGATTGATGCTGACGGTCTGTTCCGATACCCTCTCATAGAGATCCGGCGTGAGAGGCTGATTCGCGCCGTTGCTGTAAAAGTTATATCCCGTGTTCCATATCTCATTCGCGCGGTGCATTATCATCCATAACGGATAATCGCCTGTTATCTTGTCTCTCAGAGGATGGTTATAAGGATCCAGATCTGCCAGAGATTTAACAGGATCGAGATGCGCCTTGCCGTCCTTGTGTTTAAAACGCCTTCCCATCACCTCTTCAGTCTCTGGTGAATAGAGCCTTGAGATGCTCCTGCGGTTTTTGTACGGGAACTGAATGCCGTTCGTGCCTGCCTTCATCAGGTCATTCCATGATATCTCGGAGATGTCGCTGGTGAAATCGCCTTTTGTCTGGACATTGCATTCCTCATATATCTCCTGCTCGTTCTTCCAGTCAAAGCCGCTCAGGCCCATGCGTTTTGCAAGCTCAGCTACGATCCACCAGTCGGGCTTTGCATCGCCCGGAGGATCCATGAAGCCCTGCTGGATATGTATCCTGCGGTCTTCGCTCGCCTGAATGGTGTTCCACTCGCCCCATGTCGCTGCCGGGAAGACAACATCAGCAGCAGCCGTCGTGTCGGTCGGGTATATCTCATTTACGATGAGGAACATCTTATCGATCTGAGGTTTATATTTGGAGAGATTGGGAAGCTGAACGTAGATATTGCTGATGTACGACCAGAGCGCCTTGACCTCGCCCTTGTCGATCTTGTCGCAGATGCTTCTCATGGAGCTGTCGCCGTTCGGCGCCGGCGGGTCAGCCCATGTTCCCCTCGGATGTCCGCCTGCCCTGGATGTGCATGCCCCGGGTTTGCCCGCGTTGCCGAGGATGATCCCGAGCGCGCTGTATGAAACTTCATTTTCATAACCTGTCACCTGATGCATTATCCCCTTTTCAAAGAGGACCATTGTTTCGCCTTTGTATTTAGCCAGCATCTCAGCAGCAGCTTTTATCTTTGCGGCAGGGATGCCTGTGACCGTCTCGGCGTTCTCAGGAGCGAACCTGCTGTTTAATACCGTCTCTTTGAGAGTATCAAAACCTGTTGTGTGTTTCTGCACAAAGTCTTTGTCATAGAGCTCATTCTTGACGATAACGTGCATCAATGACGCGCCTAATATCGCGTCTGTCCCGGGATTGATCTGGAGGAATAGCCCGCCGCTTTTCTCAGCATCAGCAGCCATCTGTGTCTTTCTCGGGTCAACGAATATCAATTTGATGTCGCCCTTGTTCATGCCGCCGGTCGTAAGCGCGTTGTAGTACCATGATGAACCTGTGTCTTTCAGATTCTTGCCCGCGCAGAAGATGCATTTGGTCTTTGTGAAATCCTCTGATGTGAATGACCTTGTGCCGCCGCCTACTACATCCGCGAGCCCTGCGCTCTCATCGCCCCAGAAGAGGTAGCCGTTGCCCGCGAGTGTGCTTGATTTGATTCCTGTGAAGAGCCATTTCAGAAGCGCGTGCGTGTTCTGGAGATAGCCCCAGTCGCCGTAGACCGCGCCGACAGCGTCAGGCCCGTGTTTCTTTATGATGTTCTGAAGGTTCACAGCGCAGAAGGCCAATGCCTCATCCCATGAGACCTCGGTCAGAGCGCCTCCTTTTCCTCCCTTGCGGATCATCGGCTTTTTAAGGCGTATCCTTGTGGGAAGTTTTTCAGAGTATAAGCTCTGCGCGTTGAAGGCGCCGCGGACGGAGTAGTTTGATCCGCTTGCAATGTCCTTGTTATCAGGCACGACCATTATGTTCACTGCTTTGCCGCCTTTTATTGTCTCTATCGTGAATACCTGATTCGGCCAGTCTCCCCTCATCTTCTCAACAGGGAAGAACTTCTCCTTCTCAGGCTTTCTGCCTGTGCCCTTCGGCCATACAAAGACCTTGTAACCGCACATGACATGGCAGTAGCGGCATGCTGTTTCGTATGCCTCTGCATTTGCCGGCGGAAGCTCCACAAATTCAGTTGCCTTGGCCGCTCCGAGGCCTGAGGCAAATGCCGGAACGCCGTTCGTCATGATACAGGCTCCTGCAGCGCCTGCAGCTGATACCTTTAATAGATCCCTTCTTGAAAACTTCTTTTCATCGCTCATTTATTTGACCTCCTCGCCGTCAAGCAGATTATTTCTGAGTCCGTAAATAAGTCCGGCAACGCCTTCAGCATAGATGTCCCCGTTCTTCTCGACCTCTAACAAGACCATCGGCAGGCTGCTTGGCGCAGGCCCTTCGATCACCTTTCCGCTCTGCTTCGGGTCATAAACGGACTGGTGGCATTCGCAGACCAGCATCCCGCTCCCCTTGTCCATATCAACCCCGCATCCGAGATGGGTGCAGAACATGCTGTACGCCACGATGCTCTTGTCAGCACCGGCGCCTCCTTCAACCGCGCATCTGAGGTTCATAATGATGCTCTTTCTTCCGACAAGCGGATAATCGAACTTCAACGTCTTTCCTGCCTGAAGATCTTTGGTGTTGGCGACCTTCACCCGCGGATAAATGCCTCCGGAAGCCGACGCTTTTCCGGTCAGCCCGCCTAATACAAGGGCAGCCGCTCCCGCGCAGCCCGCTCTCTTCAGAAGGTTCCGGCGTGTTACGCCTTCTTCTGACACTTCATTTTCTCTGACTTTCATCTCCATTCCTCCTTTTTGGTTTTTGAGAATTGATTTATAAAATCTCCCTGCCTTGGAACACACCCCTAACCCCTCTTTATAGAGGGGAATTTAATTCCCCCTTGTCCAAGGGGGAAACAGGGGGATTTTAAAATTATTCTTCTGTACATTTGCACAGCTTTCTCAGATACAGAACAAGCGACTTGATCTGATCTTTGCTGAATGTATTTCCCCACGGTGGCATGAGCACAGACTTGCCGGCCTTTTTCCCGCCGCCGTAGATCACGTCATAAAGGTCTTTATCAGACCTTCTTCTCATCAGTTCTGCATCGGTATGATCTGCAGGCCTCGGATCGAGGTTCTTTGCGTTGAATCCTTTGCCGTCTCCTTTGACGCCGTGGCATACGGCGCAGTAATGCGCGTATAATTTGCCGCCTTCAAGCACAACTGAATCTCCCTCAGCATAAACATGTGATATGTTCATGAGGCAGAATATGATCACGAGTATCAAAGTTGTTTTCATAATAAAAAAAGCCCGCTCATGTGGCATTTCTGCCAAGTGAACGGGCTTTAATAATCCCGCAATTGCGGGAGTTGAAGTAACCGTTTTGAAACTTACTTAATTATTTCTATGCTGTTGATATTAATCCATGCTATGTTTCCTGAAGTCGTGCGGAATGTTACTTCATAATCCTTCACATCTGACAGATAACCGAATTTACGGAAGGTGTCGAGCAGTTCTTTCTTTAACTGCTTTTTGACATCGTCCTCTACGGCATTATGAAGTTTCTTCATGTTTCTACGCCAGCGCACCGCCGCAGCTCGCTCCGGCGCCTGCGGTGCACATAAAACATAAGGGGCTTGTGAGTATCTTTCTATTACTTAACGTCTCATAATCAAAGTTCTCTAACTTTGCCTTGATATTAAGATTAAAGGCCTGCCAGAAGTCGCAGTCAAAGAGCCTTCCGTCAGGCGATACGCTTATCAGATGCCTGCACATGAGGTTGTCGACCGTGGCAGGATTGAACTTCTCTTTCAGTTCTTTTATATAGCTGTCTGTTGCATGGCCGGACATTGACTTGCCGAGCCTGCCGATAGGCATATTGCTTAAGGCGATGAGGTTATTAAAGGTCACCCCGTGCATCTCTTTCAGCTTTTCCCTGTAAGCCTTCTCAAGCATCTTCTGGTCAGGAGCAGTCGCAGCTCCGGCAGGGTTGAACATGATATCTATGATGAGGCCTGTACTATATTTTCCGTATCCCAGCGTATTGAGCTTCTTTAAAGCTGATATGGCTTTATTGTATGTGCCTCTTCCCCTCTGGATGTCTACTCCGTCTTCAGTGTAGCAGGGCAGTGAGGCGACTATCTTTACCCTGTTTTCCGCAAGAAATGCCGGAATGTCTTCGTTCCCTGCTTCGGTAAGTATCGCCAAGTTAGTGCGGGCTGTAATCTCCCTGGAGATGTTTCTGCATGAAAGGATAAAATATTTATAGTAAGGGTTGAGCTCAGGCGAGCCGCCTGTGATATCTACAGTGTTGATGTTTTCGTTTTCCATCAGTATGTTAATCAGCACGGTCATTGTCTTTAATGACATCATCTCCTTTCTCTCAGGCGATGCCTCGATGTGGCAGTGAGTGCAGCGTAGGTTGCACTTGTACCCTATATTGACCTGAAGTGTCGATATGTTCCGGGCAGTCAGCGGGAAGAGCCCGTTTTTATCCAGCGTGTTATCGAAGTCGTTCATTTAATTAAATTAAAAGGACCCATTTGCATTAATAAGCAAGTTCAATGCCATTAATAATTCTTTGAAATACAAGGGGAAATAAATAACAAGGCAGCGTAGAGGCTCAATATTTGAACAAAGTGTTCACTTATTGGTCAATCGTTTGGAGAAAAATCTACCCCTCTGTCTTTCCATTGCCAAAGAGGGAATTGAAGGCGCTACTTCTGTGTTGTAAGAAATCTTTTAACAGCCTTTGGCAGCGGCAGTAAGATAAGGTCTTCTCTGCATATCTCCGGTTTATAGGATTCATAATCAAGTGTGCCGAGCTTCTTCTCAAGTTTTTGAGCTGAGAAAGAAAGGGCGTAACATACTATCCAGAAACCTAATGCCATTAATGCATATGCGGCATAGATCCTGTTGGGTTTAAGCTGGCTTATAATTATGCCTGTGCGCGTGAGATCCACGACCCCTATAATATAAACCGTAGAGGTGTTTTTGAACATCGAGTTAAAGAAGCTTACAAAAGAAGGGAGCATCATCCTGAACGCCTGAGGGAAGATAATGTTTACAAATACCTGAGACTTGGACATGCCTGTAGATATTCCGGCTTCCATCTGTCCCGCAGGCACTGCGAGTATGCCGGCCCTCACTATCTCTGCCTGATAAGCTGCAGCATAGACTGAAAGAGAGATGATTGCGCATCCCAGTATAGAAATTTTCACTCCTAATACAGGGAGGAAGAAATAAAACCAGAAGACAATCAGGAGCAGCGGGGTTGACCTTACAATATCTACGCAGGCGCCGCACGGATAGCGGATGTACCTTCTGACGGAGATCCTTCCCAGCCCGAGGATTATTGCAAAAGAGAGCCCTATGCCTATAGAAAGCAAAGCAAGAACAATATTCAGAGTGAGGCCTGTTAACGGAGCGTTTGGAAAACCGCCGATAAGATAGAACTTCCAGTTCGCGAGCTGCTCAAAGAAAAATTCCATTTATGTCCTCATACCGGCAGTTCCGGTCATATTGCTTTGCATCTCTTCTCAAGCCTGATAATGATCATCGCCATGGCAAGGGAGAGGCTTACATAAAAGACCGTTGCCAGAAAAGTCACCTCAAGCCCTCTGAATGTTATTGATTCGATCTGCTGGGTTGCCCATGTCAGTTCAGGAGCAGCTATAGCCATGCAGAGAGAGCTGTTCTTGAAATTATGTATCATCCTTGTGCCAAGCGGCGGGAGAATGGCCCTGAATGCCTCAGGCAGCATTATATATCTAAGCTGCTGGAGCCTGTTCAGCCCTGTTGAGACAGCAGCCTCTAAATGTCCTCTTGGCACTGACAAAAGTCCGGCCCTTACAATATCGGATACATAAGCGGAATTATCAACGGTAAGGCCGAGTATGCCGGCTACTACCGAATAGTAAGAATATTGATTCAGCATGTCCGTCAGCCGGGACGGGAGCATTTGCGGGAATATAAAATAGAAAAAGAGCAGCCAGAAGAGGCCCGGAATATTTCTTACGGTCTCAACATATAGTTTGGCCGGTATGTTAAGAACCTTGAATCTTGAGACCCTCATTATGGCAAGCGCTGTTCCGATTATCAGAGACATTACTGCTGTGACAACTGCTATGAGAAGTGTCAGCTTGACGCCGGTTATCAGCCAGCTGAGGTAAGGTTCCCTGAACGGGATGCTCCAGTCGAAGTCATATCTTAAATTGAAAAACTTCATGGTTTATAAATATTACTCTGTCAACTGCACTAAATGCAAACAGAGAGGCACGAAGAATTCTCCGTGCCTCTCCGGAATGCACAATTAACCTTATGCCCTTATATTAATCAGGCCATGTATACAGCATATCGCCGAAAGTATCTTTCGGTAAACGGGGCCTTGCGTTTATCGAAAGCGGGGCGATTCCCTTTGCACCGAACCACTTCTGATATATCTTCTCATATGTGCCGTCTTTCATCATGTCCTGAAGGATGAAACTTATCTTGTCTCTAAAGTCGCTCTCGTTTTCAGGAACGCCGATCCCGTAAAGTCCCGCGCTCCAGATCGCTCCGCCTACCGCCTCATACTCTTCTCCGAGGCTGCCTGCAACCGATGCCATGATCTGAGCGTCCTGAGAGTATGCGTCGATCTTGCCCTGTTTCAATGCCAGAAAGCCTTCCGCGCTGTTCTGGAAAGAGAGCATCTCAGGTTTTATATCTGTTACTTTTGCGATCTCCTGAGGCGCTGCGGTAAAAGCGTTTGAGCCCTGGTCAACACCTATCTTTTTCCCGCCAAGGTCTTTTATTGATTTGATCTTTCCCTTTTTAGCATAAAAGATCTTGCCTGTCCAAAAATATGGAGGCTCAGCGTAATCCATCTGCTCTTCACGGCTTCTGGTGGCGCTGATATTTGCAAGAGAGATGTCAATTGACCTGTTCGCCAAAAAGGCTATCCTTGTCTTGTTGTCAACCAGCACCCTTTCGATCTTTACGCCTAACTTTTCAGCGATTGCGGTGCCGAGGTCTACATCAAAGCCTGTCCACTCGCCTTTGTCATTAAGATAGTTCATGGGCGGGGTTGCATTGCCGTGTCCGATACGCACAACACCTCTTTTTGTTACTTCTTCAAGCAATGTCCCGGCAGTTGCCAATGCGACAAACGACATCACGAGCAATGCTGCCATCAGTACTGCTAAACTGCTTCTCTTCATGCTGAATTCTCCTTTTTTAAAGGTTTTTAATTTGAGGCTTAAAATAAGCCTGTTGATTATGTGTAAAACTTGCGGGGTAATCCCGGCTTATGACATAAGCTGATAGAGCAATATCAATGCCAGGATAATCTCTTTGAATTTTCAGGAAAAATTAAAGGCAGTCTGTTGTAATCTGTGCAAAAAAAATACAAGTGTTCATTTTCTGCTCAGATTATCATCTTTGTCTGAACTCATCTTTTCACGAAGCGTATTTCTTGAAATGCCGAGGAACTTTGCGGTTGTCACCTGATTGTTATTGTTCAGTTCAAGAGCTCTCTTGATCAGGATGCGCTCAAATGAAGCGATTGCATCTTTATAAATATTGGCGTCACCTTTATTGAGTAATTGGTCAGCAACATAAGAAAGCATATTTTCGATAGTATCTTTCACCGGTACTGTTTCCTGAAATGCTTCAGAGTCTTCAAGAGACAATACATCTTTCTGGCACAGCACCATGCCGCGGTGGATGATGTTCTGAAGCTCCCTGATATTCCCTGGCCAGTTGTAGCCCAGAAATTTCTTCAGCAGCTCAGGTGAGATGCCTTTTATCTCTTTGCCGAGTTCCCTGTTGTATCTTTGTATGAAATAATTAATGATATGTTCGATATCTTCCTTTCTCTCTCTAAGCGCGGGCACATGAATGCTGACGACATTCAGCCTCCAGTAGAGGTCATTCCTGAATTTGCCGCTCTGCTGCATCTCCTCAAGGTCTTTATTTGTCGCGGCGATAATTCTCACATCTGTTTTAATAGTCTCTTTTCCGCCGAGGCGCTGGAATGTCCCGTCCTGAAGCACCCTCAGGAGTTTTGCCTGAAGAGTTAATGGCATATCTCCTATCTCATCAAGGAACATGGTGCCTTTGTCGCACTGCTCGAACTTCCCTATCTTTCTGGTGTCAGCTCCGGAGAACGCGCCTTTCTCATGTCCGAAGAGTTCGCTCTCAAGAAGGGTCTCAGGTATTGCGGCGCAGTTCACAGGCAGGAAAGGTTTATTGACCCGGTCGCTGTGATGATAGATCGCCCTTGCTATAAGCTCTTTGCCTGTCCCTGTCTCTCCCCTTAAGAGCACTGTAACATCGCTTTCAGCGACCTGCCCGATCTTCTTGTATATCTCAAGTATCGCCGGGCTCTTCCCGATTATCCTGTCGCCTTCTTCCATGTCAGTCTCCTCAAAGGTCACGGGAGATGACATCTTTCTTTCGGCTAACGCCCGTTCCACCAGTGAGATCATGTCGGTATTGTCAAAAGGCTTGATGAGATAATCATATGCGCCGTACTTCATAGCTGTGATGGCCCTGTCGGAAGTGCTGTAGGCTGTCATCATGATAATGGTAAGCGAGGGGTGCAGGGATTTAAGTTTCTGGAGCGTCTCAAGCCCGTCCATCTTGGGCATTGAGACATCCATTATTATGAGAGCCGGTTTCTCAGCCCCTGACTTTTCAATAGCCTCTATCCCGTTATTGGCGGTTATGACATCATATCCCTGCCTGCCCAATATTTTCTTGAATGAATAGCAGACTCCCTGTTCATCATCTACTACAAGTATCTTATCCATGCGCTGTTCCTTTAGGCAGCCTGACGGTGAATACGGTCCCCAGCTTTTCACTGCTGCTGAAGTAGAGCCTCCCGCCGTGCGTTTTAATTATATTATACGCAATCGAGAGCCCGAGGCCTGTGCCTGTCTCTTTTGTGGTAAAGAAGGGGTCAAATACTTTGGCCTTCAGGTCAGGCGGTATGCCGCTGCCTCTGTCCCATACCATTACCTCCACAAAGTTCTCGTCTGTCTTGCCTGATATCCTTATCTCTCCGCCTTTTGGCATCGCCTCTATGGCATTAAGCACAAGGTTCAGAAAGACCTGCTCCAGCAGCGACCGGTCGGCATATACAGCAGGCAGCGTCTCAAGCATGTCCATATGTATCGTTATGTTATGTCTTTGAATGTCAAACGTGGCGAGCGAAAGTACTCTGTCAATAAGGCTCTTAAGGTTCACCTTCGCAATGTTCGTGCCTTTCTGTTTCACAAAGCCTAAAAAACCTGAGAGGATATTATCTATCTTGTCTATCTCATTGGTTATTACTGCCGCATCTTCCCTTGTCATATCAGGCTGGTCTTCGTATCCCTGGAAGAGCATCCTTAGGGCTGTGATCGGGTTTTTCAGTTCATGCGCAAGCCCTGCGGATATCTGTCCGATGGATGAGAGTTTTTCCGCCTGAAGAAGGTGCGTGTAGGCGTATGCCTCTTCCATCTTGTCACTTACAGCCTTCAGCTCCATCGAGAGCCTGTTAAAACTCTCCGCAAGTTCGCCTATCTCATCGCCGGACCTGACCTCAACCCTTCTGCCGAATTCTCCCCTGCCCAACACCTTTGTGAATTCCACGAACTTGTTCAGGGGCTCTGTGACCAGCCTGCTCAGAAATACGGATGCGATTATTCCAAGAAGCATTACGAGCCCTATGATAGGGACGGTGATATTCCTCATACTTGCAAGTGTATCGTTAAGGCTGTCCTCTCTTATCCCTATATGAAGTTCCGACCTTGTGCCTTTGATTACGTTAACGCCTACATCTCTTATATAGCCATTCTCTGTATCCAGCAGTTGAACGTTCATCTTTCTTTCTTCTATTGGATTCCACCCGAGAATGTCAGCAGGCGGGGTATTTTTGAATGTATGAGCAAAGAGCCTGCCGTCTTCGTCAGTGACCAGGATATACTCAATGTCGTTTTCTTTAATTAGTACCTGGTCGAATGCCTGCATTATCTGAAAATGGTCTTTCAAAGGGATAAGGTTTGCGATCCTGTCAGAAAGGTTGCCGGCGATGGAGACAGCCTTTTTTTGCAGCTCTCCCCTGAAGGCGTTGATGATAGTCCCTCTTATGGAGAGCGTTATCATAAGCCCGACCGCGATAACAACGGTTGTAGTAAGCAGTATGATCTTGTTGCGGAGTTTCATTGTTGTAATCCGTATTTTTTGATCAAGGTTGATATGTTATCCAGGTCAGAAATATCGGCAGTCCCGAAACCATTTGGCATCTCTGTCTTATCCCACTCAAATATTATATGTTTGTGCCTGCCGTTCGGCTCAAACTCAAGCAGGGCAGTTTTTACTAACTCCACTGTTTTGCTGTCTACTGCACTATTGTATGCGATGATACTGCTTGGATATGGATTGGGAAGCCCTATTATTTGTATCTTGCCTTCAGGCCTTGTAATTATGGCGGTGTGATATATTGCGTCACCGTCCTTGTTCAGGCCGCTGACAAGATAATTGATCCCGTATTTTTCTTTGCCTGTCACATAGCTCATCAGGTCGATCGCTGCGAAATCAACAGCCCCGAGCCCAAGCTCTCTTACATTTTCCTCATCTGTTTTGAAGAATTTAAGACGGAAACGTTTGCCGGTTCTCCACTCAAGGTATTTGAGAAAAGGCGTGTAGATCTGAACCTGCTCTTTCGGGTCAAGGCTGAGGTCAAATCCGAACGAGAGGGTCTCGGCAAGTTCATCATTCTCTTTTGATACAACACCGGACTTTTTGTAGAGGCTCACCTTTTTCGGCTTCTCATCCTTTACGCATCCGGAGAGAATAAAAAGGAAAGAAAATATTACAACAGCTTTTGTAAAGTTAAGCGGCATAACCTCTATTTTATGGTGATTGCCTCAACAGGACAGTTCTCTTCTGCTGCTTCACAGCACATGGCATAGTCGCATGCGTCAGGGTCTATTACTTTTGATTTTGCATCAATGACCTGAAAGACGGCGGGGCATATCTCCATGCAGTTGCCGCACCCGATGCAGAGGTCTTCATCAACCACAGGCTTCAACTCAGCTTCTCCATAATGGCGGCGGCAAGAAGAGGGAACATTATCTCGTGATGGCCGGTCAGCGCGTATGAACTTCCGCCTGAAAGCACAGGCCTCCTCACGACATTCTCCCGTGTCCTGTAATGCTGGAAGAAGTCCATATTCACTGTAGTGAAATTCGTTACATCATGCTTAAGATTTCTTGTAAGAGCTATCGCCTTCAGAAAGACTTCAGGCAAGATGACCGCAGAGCCGAGATTGATATATACGCCGCCTTTGAGATCGGAGACGACCGATGAAAAGAGCTTAAAATCCCTCATGCTCCCTTCGCCTATAGCGGCTCCGTCTGCAGATGGATGCATATGAATGATGTCTGTGCCGATAGCGACATGCACAGTTGCCGGTATATTGAGCCTTGCGGCTGACGCGAGAATGCTGAACTCATTATAAGGGAAATCCTTGCTGACTATATGATCACCGACCGACCTGCCGATACCTTTACCTTTTTTTACGCCCTGATTTATTGCAAGGTTGATCCCCTTGCCGGTCTCTTCAGCCATGCCGAAGGTGCCGTTGCAAAGCTCGGTATCAACATCTTCAGATGTGTGTCCCATCATGCTCACCTCAAAATCATGGACAATGCAGGCGCCGTTCATGGCAATCGCGCTTATGACGCCTTTCTTCATAAGATTGATAATCACAGGAGAGAGGCCGACCTTTATCGGGTGCGCGCCCATGCCGAGGATAACAGGCCTGCCGTCCTCTTTTGCCTTCACAACAGCCTTGACGATCATTCTGAAATCAGTTCCGGCTAACAGGTCAGGCATGCTCTTGAGAAAGTCTTTGAAGCTTCCTTTTTCAAAAGGAGAACCAAACCTGTAGAGCTTCACCTTGCTCTTCCGATCCCCGAGTTTGCAGGTCTTTACCTGCTTTAATGATATAGGCTTATAGCTCTTTTTCACACAAAAAATATACCTTTAAGGAGGTTAATAGTCAAGAATGCAGCAGGATGGAAAGAATATTTCAAGCGTTCAACCTGTCACGGATCTTTTTAAATACTCTTTCTCCCGGGATCGTCTTAACTTTCCCGCTTTTTATTTCCTCAACCCTCTTTTCTGCTTCCTTTGCCCATAATTTATCAATCTCTTTTTGCGAGGGATTCAAGCTATGCAGAAGTTTCTCAACAAGCTTCGTTCTTATTTCTATAGGTAGCGAAATCGCTTCATCAAAAAGTTCATTAGTCTTTATCATGGTTGCCCTCCCAACTATTTAATTTGTCTTATTATATCATGTGAGCGGCAATGTATCACAAACAGATCATAATAGTGAAGAGGCGGTGTGGATTGGGCGAATGCCATTAGGCAAGTATGCCCCTGCTATTCCACGAGGGGTTTATTAGGAGGAATCTTTTATCCTTTTAAGATCAAACATTAAACCTATTAATCCATATACAATCACCCAAACAATAGATCCGAAAAGCAAATACAGTTTATCTAACCCTTCTGAATTGAAGCTTAATAGCAAAATAGGCAATTGATGAAATAATAAAATAATTGAACCTACTCCGCCTAAAGCAGCTCTAGCTCCATCTAAACTATAATGTAGTGATAACCATAAAGATAAAGGTAGGGCTATTAGCCCTAAGATAAATCCTGTTGTCATAGATTTATATTTGTATGAATACTTATTTAGTATCCATCTCCCAATAATTAGAGGGCTGAGAAGAAAAAGAATACCCAATAATGAGATAGGCCATGACAAGAGCGAAGAGGTATATAATAAGTCTGTTATTTTATCAAACAATTTCGTTCTCCTAATAATTAATACAGCGTTTTCTTAAATAAGACAATTATAGAATAGAAGTGTGAAATACAAAATACAAGCACAAAACATAGGAGAGAGATTTATCAAAAGGAAGATTCTGGACAAGCCAGAATGACGGAATTAGTTCTGTTCGCTGAGTAATTGCTTATAAGGTGATTATTTGATATTCTGTCTCATATGCCAACCTTATATCTCATAGACGGCAACTCATATTTGTACCGCGCGTTTTACGCAATAAAAAGGCTCTCATCTTCATCCGGTTTTCCCACGAACGCCATCTACGGTTTCACAACGATGATATTGAAGATACTTGAGCAGAAGAAGCCTGACTACTTCACCATCGTATTTGACTCGCCGGGGCCGACTCACAGGCATGAGGCGTATGAGCATTACAAGGCGCACAGGCCGTCCATGCCTGATGACCTTAAATTGCAGGTTCCCATCATCAAGGAGATAATCGGGGCGTTCAATATTCACACCATTGAGAAGCCGGGTTTTGAGGCTGATGACCTTCTTGCTGTGATCGCAAAGAGGGCTGAAAAAGAGGGGGTTGATGTCTTCATCGTTACAGGGGATAAGGACCTCTGCCAGGTAATTACTCCGAGGATAAAGATATACGACAGCATGAAGGAGAAGGTTACAGGGGAAAAGGATGTGATCGAGCGTTTCGGTGTTGAGCCTCGGCGCATCCCCGAGATAATGGCGCTCATGGGAGATGCGTCAGACAATATCCCAGGGGTTCCCGGCATCGGTGAGAAGACGGCTGTAAAGCTGATAAAAGAGTTCGGCAGCCTTGACGGTGTGATAAAGAATCATGCTGGGATCAAACAGCCGAAGCTCAGAGAATCTATCGCTGCAAATATCCCTAACATAGAGCTGAGCCTTGTGCTTGCCACGGTCAACCTTGAAGCGCCTGCGGAAGTATCAATGGAGGAGCTTCTGGAGAGAGAGCCTGACTGGCCGAGGCTCTTTGAGATATTCAGCAAGTATGAACTTAGGTCATTAGTAAACCTTGTTCCAAAAGAGGAGCAGACAGTTTCCTCGTTTAATGCGGAATATGTAACGATCACTGATGAAGCTCTTCTTAAAGAGGTCATCGCTTCAATAAAGAATGAGGTGACGATTGATACAGAGACAACTTCAAAGTCGCCTGTATTGGCCGAGCTTGTCGGCATATCGCTCTCTGTTGATCCTGCAAAAGCGTATTACATCCCTCTCGCACATTATTACTTGGGAGCGCCGAAGCAGCTCACTAAAGAGTCTGTTATCAAAGAGCTGAGAGTTATCCTTGAGAATCCTGATATCAAAAAAACAGGGCATAACATCAAGTATGACCTTATCGTCCTGAAGAATGAGGGGATCGATCTGAAGGGCGTTGCTTTTGACACGATGCTCGCCTCTTATCTTTTGAATCCGAACAGATCCAATCACGGCCTCGATGATGTCGCAATGAGCCAGCTCTCAATTGAGAAGATAAGCTTCAAGGATGTTGTCGGTAAGCTGAATGGCTTCAGCGAGGTCAGTGTTGAGGATGCGACAAGATATTCCGGCGAAGATTCAGCGGTCACGCTGAAGCTTAAGAGACGTCTTGAGCCGATGCTTCAGAAGGAAGGGCTTTACATGCTCTTCAATGACATGGAGATGCCTCTTGTTGAGGTGCTTGCGGATATGGAGATGTCTGGCATAAAGATCGACAGTTCATTGATGACATCTCTTTCAGAGAAGCTCGGCAGGGAGCTTGAGAGCATTGAGAAGCGTATATATTTCATTGCTGGTGAGGAGTTCAATATCAACTCGCCGAAGCAGCTTCAGGAAATTCTGTATGAGAAGTTAGGATTAAGAAAGATAAAGAAGACCAAGACCGGTTACTCAACTGATGTTGATGTGCTTGAAGAGCTTTCGCTTGAGCATGAACTGCCGAAAGAGATACTTGAATACAGAGGGCTTTCAAAGATAAAGAATACCTATATTGACGCCTTGCCGAAGATAGTCAATCTGAAGACAGGTCGGATACATACATCATTCAATCAGACGATAACAGCCACGGGACGGCTCAGCAGCTCTGATCCGAACCTCCAGAATATCCCTGCAAGGGGCGAGTGGGGCACGAGGATAAGGCAGGCATTTATAGCTGAGCAGGGGAATCTTCTTCTCTCATCAGACTACTCTCAGATAGAGCTGAGGATACTCGCGCATCTCAGCGGGGATGAGGGATTGATAGATGTATTCAACAATGGCGGAGATATTCATTCAAGGACGGCATCAGGACTCTTCGGCATACCTGCCGGTGAAGTTACATCTGAGATGAGGCGCAGGGCAAAGGTTGTGAACTTCGGCATTGTTTACGGAATGAGCCCATACGGACTGAGCAAAGAGCTAACTATATCTCCGGGTGAAGCAAAGGATTATATAGACACATATTTTGCCCAGCATCCCGGCGTCAGCAGGTATATTGCATCACTCATAGAAGAGGTCACACAAAAAGGATATGTAACGACCTTGTACAACAGAAAGAGGGCTATACCTGAACTGCAAAGCACAAATAAAAACATTAAACAGTTAGGCGAGAGGCTTGCGATAAATACACCGATACAAGGTTCGGCTGCAGACATAATAAAGATCGCCATGATCAATATCCACAACAGAATAATAAATGAGAAGCTCAGGATGAAGATGCTCCTTCAGGTGCATGATGAACTCTTGTTCGAGGTTCCCGCAGATGAGGCACAGAAGGCAGAGGCGCTTGTGAGGGAAGAGATGGAGAATGTCATTAAACTCCATGTTCCGCTCAAGGTTGATATCGGGATAGGGAAAAACTGGGCAGAAGCGCATTAAAATTAAAAAATCCAGTGTTGTCATTCTGGCTTGTCCGGAATCATCTTTTAAGAGGGGGATTCAATGGAAATAAAACAACCTAAACAAAAGTACAGCAATCGATATGTTTATATTAAAAACAATTTTGTAAATCCATTTCTACTAACATCAGCTCTGATGGCTGGATCTCTAATCGCGCATTACCGTCATGGCTTAGCTTTTAAAGAAATACCTATTAACATGTTAATACTTGTCATCTTCTTAATAGTAGTAATTTTTTTTGTGCGAAGAAGCATGAGGAAGAAAATCGCAGAGGTAAAAAACGAGTCTTTGTCAATAACATATAAAGCGATGAAACCTATGTTAATAACTCTCTCGCTGATTGCTTTAATATTGTTGGTGACTACTGTTTTCTTAAGTGTTAAACAGCCTGCAATTTATATAGAGCAAAACACTTACGTCAATAATGATATTGGGGTAAAGTTAAGCCTTCCAGATGCCTGGCATCCTTACATTGATGATAATGTTAAGACAACACATTTACTTGCTGTTCACAAAAACCCCTATAAAAGTTTTAAGCCGGTAAATGGAATGATCTCGGATAATATTTATCCATATATACTTTTTGCTTATCTTAGTTTAGATAAGAATGAAAAAGATTTATCAGAAAAGGTGAAAGAAATGGTCAGAAAGGAATTTATATCTATCAATTCAGGCTATAAAATCATATCTGATCAAAAAACTAAAACTTGTAACAGAGGGAGGGCGAAAGGTAACTGAAGTAGCCAGGAGCCTTGGGATACATGAAAATCTGTTACGCACATGGAAACGGAAATATACAGAAGACCCTGCAGGCAGTTTTCCTGGCAAGGGGCATCTGAGTCCTCA